>CAZGYL010000134.1:0-10340 GCA_964529985.1 uncultured Planctomycetia bacterium
CATATCGACGGGGAGGTTTGGCACCTCGATGTCGGCTCATCGCATCCTGGGGCTGGAGAAGGTCCCAAGGGTTCGGCTGTTCGCCGATTAAAGCGGTACGCGAGCTGGGTTTAGACCGGCGTGAGCCAGGTCGGTCCCTATCTGCTGTGGGTGTAGGAGACTTGAGGGGAGCTGCCCTTAGTACGAGAGGACTAGGGTGGACGGACCTCTGGTGTACCTGTTGTCTCGTCAGAGGCAGCGCAGGGTAGCTATGTCCGGACGGGATAAGCGCTGAAAGCATATAAGCGCGAAGCCCCCCCCAAAACTAGGTCTCCCCGAAGGCACCTCGAAGACTACGAGGTTGATAGGCCGGAGGTGTAAGCGCGGCAACGCGTTCAGCCGACCGGTACTAATCTGCCGTTCGGCTTGACCGTTCTCACCCATCGGCACCGTACGGTGAGGTGGGTGCACGCAGCTGTTTCTTCGTTGATATTACTTCGTGCCCGCAGGGGGCTGCGGGCGTTGTGAAAGTTGTGAAAATGGTCCCGGGTGACCATAGTGCGAGGGCCACACGCGTTCCCATTCCGAACACGGCCGTTAAGCCTCGCACGCCGATGGTATTGGTCTGGAGTAGACCGAGAGAGTAGGTCGTTGCCCGGGGTTTTTTTATGGAGTTACGCAGAAGAGGTTGAAGCGCGCATTCGGCTTCAGAGTCGCCTGAAGCAGAATGCGCGTTTTTTTGTGCCGGAGGCTGACGGCACGCTGGGGATTACCGGAGGTTCCGCTCCGGCGGTCATTTATTGACCGGAGGAGACGACGCTCGTATAATACGGCCAGAGTGTGGCGGTGTTTTTTTCTTAAGTCTTTAGAGTGAAAGGACTTAGAATGAGGTTGGGAGCCTTTTTCCTTGCAGGAGTCCTTCCCTGCCTCGCTGTTGGACAAAGTTATACGCTGGCGCGCGTTGCCGCGGACAAAGTGAACGTGCGGCTGGGACCGGGCACAGAGTATCCCGTTTTGGGTGCTTTGGGTCGCGATGTGCACGCCGTTGTGTGCGGCAAGGTGGGGCGGTGGTACCGCGTTTTTCTGCCGCGCAGTTTTCATGTGTATGTGGATGCCCGTGACCTGGACGTTCAGGGCAAAGTGGGTGTCTGCAAGCGCAAGACGACAGCGCGGCTTCAACCCGGGCGCAGCCAGCTCAGCGTAGGTACTATCGGGAAGGGCACAGAGGTTCGCTTGATACGTCAATACGGCGTCTGGTGGGCCGTTGAACCTCCGTTGAGTCTGACGGGGTTCATGGCTGAGGATTACCTCGTACCGGTAAAAGGCGTCGGTGCTTCGGAGGTGGAGAAACTCGAGCGCCGGAAGATTCTTCCGCTGCCTCCGCCTCCTTCGGCGCCGCCCAAGAAGGCCCAGACTCCTCCGGGCACAGCCGAAAGGTCAGGTCCAAAGGGCGGAGAGGCCGAAGTCGCAGCAGCGAAAGTTGCTTCGGGACGGCTTGGGGCGAAAGCCATCAGCCCTGCAGTCTCGCCTGCGGAACCGAAGAGCAAGACTTTGCGGATCGCGGTGCGCAGCGCAAGCCCGCGGATCCGGGCTGTCCGAGAAGCGTTTGTCCGGGGCCGCAAAGGGCCGATCGGCCGTTGGGATCTTAGCGAAGCGCGCAAACTCTGCGAGCAGCTGGTTTCCGATCCCAAGGCCACCGCCCAAGAGCGTAAATTTGCTCAGGCCGTCCTGGAGGAGATCGCCTTTATCGGACGGGTGAAATCTTTACTTGAGCCTGCAGTCGGCAACGTGCGGATACCCAAAGCTGCCGATGAACAAAAAGAGAGGAAGCCCTTGGCCGTAGGTTGGGTCCGCGGCCAGGGTAAGTACGTCGGTAGAGTAGGAACGCACGTTCTGGAGAAGGGAGGCAAGACCCTCTTCTATCTTGTCGGTGACGGTGTGGATCTGGATGCCTGCATTAATCGCCTTGTTGCGATAGAGCGGGGAAAAGTCGAAGATCTGCCACCGCAGTATGGAACGAAGTTGATCAGGGTTCAGAGCGTAAAGGTGCTGACCCCGAACCCGTAGGAATGATTACGACGGAAACGTCGCTCGAGCGTCTGCGGGTGGGATGACCCGCCGGAGGCCTGCGGGTTTCGCTGCGATCGGACGGATGTACTTGGGGAGTTCGCCGTGCAGTGCGGCACGAAAAAGTCCCAAAGCCGAGTGTTTCTGATCAGCGCCGCTGATAGATGGCGTCGTTCATGTAATGCACGCTCCGAGAGCAAAGCCGGTTCAACTGCAGGGAATCCCGCCGGCGGGGCGGTCGGGCGACCGGGGTGTCCTTTCCGCTCTCTGCCCTTTCAAAATAGAAAGGAGAGAGCACCATGGAGTACCTCATTGGAGGCCTTATCGGGCTGTTCCTGGGAGTCGCCGTGGCCTACACGATTCTATGGGCACGTGCGGCTCGAGCAGGACGCACCAGTCAAGATATCCTTGCTCAAGCCCGTCAAGAAGCTGAGAAGATCGTCAAGGAAGCTCATGTAAAAGCAAAGGAGGAAATCCTCGCGCGAAAGGAGGAGGCCGAGCAGGAGATAGCCCGGGCCCGCAGCGAGCTGCGGGGACTTGAACGCAGGCTTTCGAGAAAAGAGGACAGCGTCGACAGGAAACTGGATGTCCTCACCAAGAAGGACAAGCAGCTGGAAGCCCGGGAGAAGCAGCTTGCCCGCATGCGCGAGGAGCTGGAAGCTCGGGAGAAAGAGCTTGACCGCCTGCTTGAGCAGGAGAAGGAAACGCTCCACAGGATAACGGAACTGGACCGGGAGGCCGCCGAACGGCTTCTGCTCCAGCGGATTGAAAAAGATCTTGAGCACGAGATCGAAGCCGTTGTGGCCCGTTCCGTGGAGCGCACAAAGGAAATCGCCGAGGAAAGGGCGAAGGATATTATCGCCACCGCCGTTCAGCGGTACGCCTCAGGACATTGCCAAGAGATTACGGTGGCGAATATCGAGATTCCCGACGACGCGATGAAGGGTCGGGTCATCGGCCGCGAAGGCCGCAATATCCGCAGTTTCGAAAAGGCCACAGGGGTAAGCGTCATCGTGGATGACACGCCCGGCGTGATTACGGTTTCCTGCTTTGACAGCATTCGCCGGGAAGTTGCGCGCCGCGCCATGGAGAGGCTGATCGCCGACGGCCGCATTCACCCGACACGCATCGAAGAGGTTGTGCAGCAAACACGCCAGGAGATCGAAGAGATCGTCCAGAAGGAAGGCAAACAGGCCTGCTTCGATCTGAACATAGTAGGCGTTCACCCTCGTTTAGTGACTCTCTTGGGGCGGCTTCACTTCCGTACAAGCTACGGGCAGAATGTGCTTGAGCACTCTCGGGAAGTCGCGCACTTGGCGGGTATGATAGCCGGAGAGCTCGGCCTTGATGTCAAGCTGGCCCGGCGCTGCGGCCTCTTGCACGACATCGGCAAGGCGATCGACCACGAGGTGGAGGGCGGGCACCCCGAAATCGGGGCCGGTCTTGCCCAGAGGTACGACGAGCCCGAGGATGTGGTCAACGCGATAGCAAGCCACCACAACGACGTGCCTCAACGGTCGATCTATGCGGTCATAACCCAGGCGGCCGATGCAATAAGCGGCTCGCGGCCGGGAGCTCGAGGTGAGACCCTGGAGCGCTACATCAAGCGACTGGAGAAGCTCGAGACACTGGCCGCTTCGTTCCCCGGGGTCAAGAGCGCAAACGCCATTCAAGCCGGCCGGGAGATCCGAGTTATCGTCAACTCCCAGAAGGTAAGCGACGCAAAGGCGCTTAAACTCTGCCACGACATCGCCCGGGAGATCGAGGCTCAACTGACATATCCGGGCGAGATCAAAGTAACTGTGCTGCGCGAAACACGAGTTGTGGAATACGCCAGGTAAGGCGGCCCGGAAGGTCCTGAAAGGACAGTGCGGTGGAATTAAGGGTGCTTTTAATAGGTGACGTTGTAGGCAGGCCGGGCCGCAGGGCCGTAACTTCGCTTCTCCCGGGCCTGATCGAGGAAAGAAATATAGATTTCGTAATCGCAAACGGCGAAAACGCGGCGAAAGGGTCCGGAATCACCGAGAAGCTCTTCTGGGAGCTTGTATCGGCGGGGGTCAACGTGGTGACTATGGGCGATCACGTCTGGAAGAGAAAGGACGTAATCCCGCTCCTGGAAAACAGGCGCAACTTGTTGCGGCCCGCCAACCTGCCCGAAGCATGTCCGGGCGCAGGTACCTGCGTGCTACCCGGCAGATCCGGCCCTGCAGTAGGGCTTGTGACCCTGCTCGGCCGCATTTTCATGGGCCTTGCCGATTGCCCTTTCAGGGCCGTAGACCGCGAGCTTGAGAAGCTGCGGCGCGAGACTCCCGTACTTTTTGTCGAAATCCATGCCGAGGCAAGCAGCGAGAAAATTGCAATGGGCTGGAAGCTCGCAGGGAAGGTGAGCTGCGTATTCGGCACGCACACCCATGTCCAGACAGCCGATGAGCGTGTTCTACCCGGGGGCACGGCTTATATTACGGACCTCGGCATGACAGGCCCGCACGAATCGGTGATCGGCAGGGACATTCAGAGCGTGCTTTACCGTTTCGAAACCCAAATGCATGCCCCGTTTGTGGTTGCAACAGGGGATGTGCGTCTCTGCGGCGCACTGGTTACGGTGGATGCGGACACCGGCCGCGCGATCTCCATCGAAAGGCTCTGTCTGCCCGTGCCGGAAGCTGAAGAAAACGCGTCTTGATCCGGGAAAAGGAGCTTGAAAAGTGGGGGCAGCGTCAGAGGCCCAAGAGGAGCTCTTCGGGCTGCCGGTCCTCACGGTAAGCCGCCTCAACGAGCAGGTGCGCTACTGCCTTGAGGAAAATTTCACCGCCGTCGCAGTCACAGGTGAAATAGCCGATTTGGCCCGGCCCCGCTCCGGCCATGTCTATTTCACTCTTCGCGACAAGCGCGCCCAGATAAGCGCGGTTCTGTGGCGCGGGCTTGCGCAGCGCCTGGGTTTTCCTCTTGCCGATGGAATGGAAGTGGTGGTCCTGGGCCGGGTGAGTCTCTACGGCCCGCGCGGCACATACCAGATAATCGTCAGCGAACTTCTCCCCCGCGGCATAGGGGAGATCAAACGTGCTCTTGAGGAGTTGAGGCGCAGGCTTGCTCAGGAAGGGCTTTTTGCAGAAGAGCGAAAAAAAGCTTTACCGTTCCTGCCGTGGACCCTCGCTGTGATCACCTCTTCGACAGGAGCTGCGGTAATGGACATAATCCGGACCGCGGTGCGCCGGTTTCCGCCGGTGCGTATCCGAGTGATTCCGGTCAGTGTGCAAGGGAAGGAAGCTCCGGCTGAGATTGTAGAAGCGCTGCGCATAGCCAACCTGCCGGGTGCGGCCGATGTGATACTTCTGGGCCGGGGAGGCGGAGGAATTGAAGATCTTTGGGCGTTCAACACTGAAGAGGTCGTAAGGGCGGTTGCGGCCTCGCGCATACCTGTAGTCTCCTGCGTGGGGCACGAACGCGATATCACTTTGACCGACCTTGCAGCGGACAGGCGGGCTTCCACACCCACCCAGGCTGCAGAACTCGTACTTCCGGTCTTCAGTGACATAATCGAAAGGCTGAACGTACTCGGGAGCCGCGCTTTGAGAGCCGCACTGAGCAGATTGCAGCATTTTGAAGCTGAGCTTAAGTTGTTGGGAGCGCGTCCCGGCCTAAGCGCAATGCCCGGGAGGGTAGCTGAGCTCAGGCAGCTTCTCGATGAGCTTGCAAGCCGGTTGGAGTCGGGGGTCGGGCGGACGGTCGAATCCGCCGCGCGCCGTCTGGAACTTGCCTGGACGCGGCTGGGGGATCTGCAGCCGCTTGGTCCTCTTCGCAGGGGATTTTCGATCACAAGGGGACCGGACGGCTCCATCATACGGTCTGTTGAGGCGCTCAAGCACGGCGATGTCGTGAGCATTCAGTTTGCCGACGGGCGGTGCAGCGCCGAGGTAAAGGACATAATAAAGGAGGAACTTGCCGCGTTTGAACGCGACGTCGAACCTCAGGAGGACGGGCGTGAAACGTGAAGAAAAATCTTTGTCTTTCGGTGAGGGACTTAAGCGTCTTGAAGCGATAGTCGCCAAGCTCGAGCAGGAAGACCTGGAGTTGGAGGAAGCCCTCGAAGCTTACGAGCAGGGCGTGGTCCTGTACCGGCGGTTGAGGACTCTGCTTGTAGAAGCTGAGCGGAAGATTGAGGTTTTGGCCTCGGCTGCGGGCGACCAGCTGGTGTGGAAACCCTTTGAGCGGGCGGAGCAGGCTGAGGAAACGGGCGGGGAAGAAGGCGGCTCACAGAACGGTGATCTCGCCCAGTGATGCCTCCTGCGGGGAGATTGCTTCGGGGGTTCGCCGCGCGCCTTCCAGCGAGCCCTCCGGTCTCAGGAGAACCGTCAGGTGGGAACTCAAGCAACGTGGCAGCTCTTCGGCAGGCACGACGGGATCAGCTCTCTCAGCTCTCGTGTAAACCGGGGCGCGTGCAAGAATCAAACTGAAAGTCAGAACGAAAAGAGCGTGCCCCCCTAAAACACACCAGAAAAGCATGCCGCTTCGGACGCTGCAAAGTATGAGAGCTTCTACGGCTGCAAGAGCGCTTACGGTCCACAGGATCACTGTTGCTCCGACACGGGAGAAGCCCAGAGCATGAAGCCTGTGCGCGAGGTGGTCATGGCCGCAGTACACGACCGCTTGGCGCCATGTTTTTACAACGCCGCTCTTGTAGCGCAGAATCGTTGAAAGCCCCAAATCAAGCAACGGAACGGTAAGCAGAATTACAGGAGTTATGGCTGCGCGTACCGGGTCGGTGTTCCAACCCGCAAACAGCAGAGTACACGCCAGGGTGAAGCCCAGAAAGAAACTTCCGTTGTCACCGAGGTAGATCCGAGCGCGCGGCCAATTGTACCTGAGAAAGGCCATGCAGGTTCCAAGCAGCGCGAAGGCCAGGGCCAAGATGTACGGTTGATCAACCACCTCCGGCTGTGTGAGCGAAAGCAGGCATACGCCCGCAGCTGCGATCGCCGCAACGCCTCCTGCTGCACCATCGGTGTTGTCCAAGCTGTTCATAGCGCTTGTGACGCCGGCGATCCACAGCATGGATATCACAATGTTGGGTACAATGCCCCACGGGCCCGGGAAAAGCGTCGCCCCGACCCCGAATGCAAGCACAATGAGGCTTCCGATAAAAAGCAGGAGCAGCTTCAGGACCGCGTTCACCGGCCGCCAGTCGTCAAGCAGGCCGATGCCGAGTACAAAAAGCCCGCCTAGCGGGATACCGGCTAAAGGAAGCCATTTATCGATATGCTCAAACCGAAGCGTCAACAGAAGCGTGGCGGTAAGCGCGATAAAGATCCCGAATCCGCCCAGGAACGGCACCGGTTCCCTTTGAGCCTTATGGCCTCCGGGCTTATCAAGGGCTCCCAGCCTGCGGGCCAGGCGAATGAGCGGTGGGAACAGCAGATCCGCCACAAGCCATGCAACGGCGCAGATTCCGAGGTATGAGAGCTTGTGGGTCATGGGTTGTACAGCTCCGGTTGCTGCAGCGCACTTTCCCGCAGTTCTCTCGTACTGTCTTCCGGCCTATCGGCCGCCTGCGCCGCGTGGCTTTGAGAAGGACCGACAGAGGCGATGTATTGCCGTTCCGAACTGTTGAGAGGGGGTTTTATTGGAACGCCTTCCGAGAGGCAATCCGACAGAAGGGGGTTACCGGGCATCTCAGCCGCTCAGGTCGACCGTTTTCCCCAGCATTTCGTTCATCACCTGGAATGTGCGCAGGTTGACCTGAAAGCGGCGTTGATTCACTATTTGGTTGGTGATCTCGGTGGCTTCGTCTACATTGGATTGCTCCAGGAATCCCTGTTGAATGTAACCGCTTCCCTGATCTCCCGGTGTAAGAAGGATCGCGTCCCCTGAATCCGGGCCCTCCACGTAGACGTTGTCTCCTGCGGGCAGGAGGCCGGCGGGGTTGGGGAATCGAGCGATTTCAAGCTGTCCGAGCGCTTGGCCCGTTCCGTCTTCAAATGTGGCTATGATCTGTCCTTCCGTTGTTACGGCAATGCCGGTGGCCTCAGGCGGAACCTGAATGTTGCCTTCGAGAGGAAAACCGGCGGGCGTTACAATGGTTCCGTCTTCGTCCACCCGGAAGTTGCCGGCCCTTGTGAAAGCGCGCCGTCCGCCGGCCCTGACTACAAAGAACCCCTCGCCGACAATGGCAAGATCCAGCTGGCGGTCGGTCTGGCGCATTGGCCCGGGTGTCATTGCAGGGGACGTTTCAACGATCTGGGTCCCTGGAATCCGGAAAGTGCCGCCGAAAGCTCGAGCGGCTTTGTAGCCGGGGGTGCTTAGGTTTGCAAGGTTTTGCGCTATAAGAACTTGGGTCAAGAGAGCCGACTGCATCCCGTTCTGGGAGACAGGGAAGGCTAATTCCATGGCCGTCCTCCTGTGCTTAGGAACCCCTCAAGTCCCCTCTCGGCTTCCGGCGGATTCCCGCTTTGAGGTAGGGAAACTGATGAAAAAACCATGCCAAAGGGATTTTTGCCCTCGCGGGGCGATTCGCAAAGCGCTGCAGCGGGCGGTTTTAGCCGCCTGAGGCTGATTTTGCCGAAAAAAACCCTTGTTTATACGGCCATGTGCGTGTTAAACTCGGGCATTTGCAAGCCTGTGCGGCACTCCTGAAAAGAGCCGAATGGGAGGCTCCGGAAACCAGGAGTATCGCCTGGGTGGAGCCGCTGTTTGAGCGGAGCCACCGTGGACCATTGCGGAGCCACTGGATATAGACGTGCGTGCAGTTGTGCAACGTGTGAGTCAGGCTTCGGTGGATATCAACGGCACCACGACCGCAAGGATCGGCCCCGGGCTTCTTGTGTTTCTTGCCGTTGAGCGGGGCGATACCCAAGGGGACGTCGAGTACATGGCTGAGAAGGTCGTCAACCTGCGGGTTTTCCCCGACGAGGAACGCCGCATGAATCGGTCGCTCAAGGAAGTCGGGGGCGAGCTCCTTGTGGTCAGCCAGTTCACCCTTGCCGGCGACTGCCGCAAAGGACGGCGGCCCAGCTTCGACCGGGCCGAGGAACCCCGGAAGGCCGAGAAGCTCTACGACGCCTTCCTGGAGGCCTGCAAGAAGCGGGGGGTGCCGACAGCGGCTGGTACCTTTCGTGCCATGATGGACGTAAGCCTGACGAACACGGGGCCTGTAACCCTGCTTCTTTCAACTAGAAAGGAGTTCTGAATGGGTGTGTCGCTGAATCCGTACAAAGTTCTCGGTCTGGAGGAGGGAGCAACGGAAAAGGAGATCAGAGCAGCGTTCCGCCGTCTGGCCGTGCGATATCACCCGGATAAGAACCCAGACAGGCGGAGTTGGTCTGAGGAGAAATTCCGGCAGATCTATGCGGCTTACGAAACGCTTCTAGCGCAATTGGAGCGGCAGAAACGCAAGTCGAAGACCCCGCGTAAAAGGCGGCAAAGCACGCCTTCCGGCGATGAACCCTACTTCTTGAGCCGGAATGATCCCAAGTCACGTTGCTTGACCATTCTGCATTACCTCCTGAACGGGGAGCGAGCGGAGGCGATAACCCTCTTTCAGGAGATGCTCCAGGAGCATGGGGTGGACTTCCTGCACCGCTATCTGGGACGCCGCGATTTCCTTGACTGCCAGTTCTTGGTGGCCGAGGCGCTTGAGGAGCGCGGCAATCTGCACTTGGCCGCTGTGTTGCTTCAGGAGATCGTACGGCAGGAATCCGGCAGGCGCTTTCCGTGGCACTACTTGCCTGTTGTTGTCGAGCGCTTGAAGGACCTCTACCTGAGGAAACTGCCGCGCGCTTCCTCGCCCGAACAGGCACTCAAGTGGTACGAGCAAAGCGAGACGCTTGAGCTTTCCGATCGTGAAAAGGGCAAAGTGGCCCAGGGTAAGGCTGAGGCTTACCTCTCAATGGGCAAAATCAAGCAGGCGGTCAAGTATTTCAAAGAGGCTCAGCGGTTGGGAAATAACTCGCGGAGTTTGGATCGGCTGCGGAACGCCCTCGCCGGCCATCTATAAGGAATGCGCGAGGAGGGAAGACCCGAGAAGGGCTATCCCGTCGATCGGCTGCAGAGGCGGACAAACGCCTTTCAGTTTTCGCGTGTCTGTGAGGAGTTGGTCTTCTCGGGTCCTTTTTGGGAGCAAGCATTCCGCACCCGCTAGACGTCAGGAATGCGCGAGCAAAGAGGACGCGAGAAGGGCTATCCCGTGCGGCTCAGGTACGCCCTTACAGGCGCTGACGTTTGTCCGCTGCACCTTTAGGAGTTCGTCTTCTCGGGTCCTTTTTGGGAGCAAGCATTCCGCACCCGCTAGACGTCAGGAA
>CAZGYL010000135.1:0-10335 GCA_964529985.1 uncultured Planctomycetia bacterium
CGGGCGGGACGCTGAAAGCGCATTTGTGTATTTCCTACTTGACGATAGAGCATCGCGGGTCGATACCGCCTGAGCTCAGGCCTTCGATCGGGCCTTGGATCTTCGGCTGTGATCTCTGCCAGGAAGTCTGCCCGCTCAATGTGCGGGCGGAGAAAACCAAAGAAAAAGATTTTCTCAATCACCGCGCGGGGCCTTTCGCGGCACTCCACTCGGTTCTGGGCCTCTCCCGCGACGATTCCTTCCGCAGGCGCTTCTCCGGGACCCCTCTCATGCGGCCCAAACGCGAAGGCCTTCTGCGCAACGCATGCATCGCTGCTGCAAACCTGAATTGCTTCGAGCTGATCCCGATACTGGAGCGCCTGAAGCGGGATTGCTCCGAGCTGATAGCCGAGCACGCGGACTGGGCGCTTCGCAGGTTGCACGCCGGCCGGTCTTGATCTCCGAAGGACATCCGGATAGCATAAAACTCGGTAAGAGTTCGGAGAGTCGGGTCAATACCAGGTTCCCCGTTGTAGACTTTATATAGGTGTGCATGATTCATAGAATCATGCCCTCGTTCGTGACCCAAGACTGCGAAAGATCCATGTACTACCAAAAGTTTCGTGCGCGCGCCTCTCAGACAAGAGTCGTAAGGGTTCGGGTGAGTTCGGACCGCGCGGCTTCCGGCTGTCTTGGGATAACCCCACCTCCCGTCCCCCCCTTTTTGGGGGAAGGGGGGGATGCGCCCGCTAATGCGGGCACCGAGCGGCGAAAGGGTCTCTACAAATTACGCACGGCCATATAGAGGTGAGGTTTCTCCGGCGATGGTAAGCCGAGCGCTTTGCGTTGTTGTTTTATCCTCGTTTCCCGCTCTCGGCGCAACTCCCTCCGACGGATTCTCTTTCGTCGCTTACGGCGACACCAGAAGCGGCGAAGCGGTACATGCAGCGATAGTTGACAGAATCCTGGAGATCGATCCTGACTTTGTACTCTTTACAGGGGACATAGTAAACTCCTTTGAGCAGGATACGTCTCCTCAATGGGAGAAATTCAAGGAACTCGCCGCCCCGCTTCTCAGCCGCAAGCCGCCGGATCTGCCATCTTACTTCTTCCCGGCCGTCGGGAATCATGAAGTCGGAGATCTCGACGTCTACTTCAGCATATTCAACACCGAACCTGTAAACCGTCTTTATTACTCGTTTACTTACAGAAATGCGCACTTTATAGCTCTGTACGCGCCTTATCCCGGCGTTTGGCGGGACTGGGACCCCGCTCAGATCGCTCCGGGAAGCGAACAGTACGTGTGGCTTGAGGAAGATCTGAAACAGGCGGCCGCGGATCCGGACCTTACTTGGCTTATCGTCTTTTTCCACGCGCCGCTTTTCAGCTGTTCGCGGCGCAGCAAATGCGGCGCCGAGCTCCAGAAGTACTTACTGCCTCTTTTTGAAAAATACTCTGTAGACGTGGTGATAAACGGGCACGCACATTCCTACCAGAGGTTCGGTCCGCTTAAGAACTACACCGTAGATAGAACGGGCACCACGTATATTCTCACAGCCGGTGGAGGGGCGCCAATTTACGATACCGACCTGCGCGACTGCAATGCCTTCTCGGATTCTCCTCAGGGCCCTTTCTGCGATGCTTGGACCGGCCAGCCGCACCGCCCCGTCTCGGCCGTTTTTGCAAGAGCGGTCTATCATTTCGTGAAGCTTCAGGTCGAGGAGACGAGAATAATGGTCGATGCCGTGGATCCGGAAGGAAAGGTGTTCGACCGGTTTGTAATCAGCAAAGAGCCTACATGCGGCGACAATCTGCTTGATCCCGGGGAAGAGTGCGACGATGGAAATCTTATGAAGGGAGACGGCTGCTCGTGCACATGTCTGCTGGAGAACCACCCGTTTGTGCGCGGTGACCCCAACGGCGACGGTAAGATAAACCTTGCGGACGCACTTTACATCTTAAGTTTCCTTTTCAGCGGACTGCAGCCGCCGAATTGCATGGACACGGCGGATGCGAACGACGACGGGAAAGTCAACCTAAGCGATGCGATCTACCTGCTCGGTTATCTTTTCGGCCACAAAGCCCCTCCGCCTCCTCCGTTTCCGGAACCGGCACTCGATCCTACACAGGATCCCCTGCTTTGCGCGGGACCTGGCTCTCTCCCCTGCAGGATTCTCCGGTAGCCCCTCATGAATCTGTTCCGGCTTCCGCCTGTGACTTCCTCAGCTCCCGTTCTTTCAGTGCGCAGTACAGAACCGGCACGACGAACATCGTAAGTACCTCGATGCACATGCCGCCGAAACTCGGGATCGCCATGGGAACCATAATATCCGCTCCCCGGCCTTGAGAAGTAAGCACAGGAAGGAGCGCAAGTATGGTAGTCGCCGTCGTCATAAGGCATGGACGCACGCGCCTTGTTCCGGCCTCAACCGTCGCCTGGCGCACCTCTTCCACCGTACGGAATTTCTCCCCCGCGAAGCGTTGATTCAGGTAGGTGCACATCACCACTCCATCGTCCGAGGCGATGCCGAAAAGTGCGAGAAAGCCGACCCAGATCGCTACACTCAGGTTGATGGGATGCACCTGAAACAGCTCGCGCATTGACACGCCGAAAACGCTGAAGTCCAGGAACCAGTTCTGCCCATACAGCCAAATTAGAAGGAATCCGCCTGCCCAAGCAACCAAGATTCCTGAGAAGACCAACATGGTCGTCCAGGCCGATCGAAACTGGAAATACAGTATCAAGAAGATTATGAAGAGCGAAAGCGGCAGCACCACCGAAAGCTTGCGCGCGGCCCTCACCTGGTTTTCGTAACTGCCGGAGAACCGGTAATTGACGCCCTCGGGCACTACGAACTCCCCGCTCCTTTTCTTCTCTTCCAAATAGCGTTTGCATTCCTCAACTACATCGACTTCGGCATAACCGGGTTTCTTATCGAAGATGACGTAGCTCACCAGAAAAGTGTTTTCGCTTTTTATGACCTGAGGCCCGCGCACGTATCTTATGTCAGCCACTTCGCGCAGAGGAATCTGCGTCTTGCCGGGGCCCGCAAGTAAAATTGAGCCCAAGGTCTCAGGTTGATCCCTGAGTTCCCGCATGAATCTGACGCGGACCGGATAGCGCTCCCGTCCCTCCACCGTGGTGGTCAACCGCTTGCCGCCTATAGCCACCTCAATGGCTTCGGCCACCTGCTTTATGGTGAGGCCGTAACGCGCTATCTTCTCTCTGTCTATTTCGATCTCCAGGTAAGGCTTCCCCACAACTCTGTCCGCAAACACAGTTGAGGCATCCACTGAAGGTACCTCTTTGAGGAAACGCTCTATCGCATAGCCCACCTTCTCCACCGCTTCAAGTGTGGGGCCGTAAACTTTGACTCCCATTGAAGCCCGCATGCCGGTTTGAAGCATCACAATCCGGGCCGCAATGGGCTGAAGCGGTGGAGCGCCCGTGCTTCCTGGCAGCTTGGCGGCCTTCTTGATCTCCTCCCAAATATCCGCGGGCTTCCGGATGTGATCGCGCCACTGGCGGTAAGGCTTGCCGTGGGGATCGGGGATAAGGCGCCCTTGCTCATCGCGCACGAACTGGCCCTTTTCTTCGTCGTATTTGAACCGCACCCTGCGTCCGGCCTTATCCGTAACGTACTCGGGCTTGTAGGTAATCACCGTTTCAACCATTGAGATGGGTGCGGGATCAAGAGCACTTTCAACACGGCCGATTTTGCCCACCACCGTTTCGATCTCTGGAATCGATCTGATGGCGATATCTTGTTTTTGAAGCATATCCAAGCATTCCCCGATCGAAGCGTGAGGCATTGTGGTCGGCATAAGAAGAAACGAGCCTTCGTCAAGAGGAGGCATGAATTCTTTTCCGAGACCGGGGAACACGCTTCTGCCGGCCGCTCGGATCCTATCCCAAAACGTCTCTTCCTCTTCTTTTTCCGCCTGCGCTGTATCGTTCATTCCCGCAGCCCGCGCCTTCTTTGCAGGGCCGGGCAGCAGTCTGCCCCAAGTGGCATCGAAACCCAGCCAAATCGTACCTCCGAAAAGAACAAGCACAACCGGAATGCTTAAGAAAAGAATTTTATGTCTCAAACAGAAGCGCAATATCCTCGCGTAGACCCGCCGCACCAAGTAAAAGGCCAAAAGCAGCGATCCTATCAAAGTTCCCACGAATATGCCGTTCCGCACAAGCCCTCGTTCAGGTCCGAGCGGAAGCCAATGCTCCGCCAAGAAGTAGCCGACTACAAGCACAACGGCGAAATTCGCTGCATACGATTCCCATTTGAGGACCTTTGCAGGCAGCACCGGTCGCACCAAGCGGTAAACGCCCATAAGAGCAAAAGCGGCTCCAAGCAGGTAGAACCTGAAATACCCGGCGCCGAGCGACGCAGCGAAACAAAGCACGGTTCCTGCAAGATGGGGTCTTCGGCGCTTCCGGCGGCCGAAAAGAAGGTGCGCGGCAGGGGCTATAACCGTCAGCGCAACGATCAGAGAAGCTATCAGCGCAAAAGTCTTTGTAAAGGCAAGCGGTTTGAAAAGCTTCCCTTCGGCCTGCTCCATGGTGAAAACCGGCAGGAAACTCACGACCGTCGTGGCTACAGCCGTCATTACCGCGCTTCCGACCTCCGAAGCCG
Source organism: uncultured Planctomycetia bacterium (assembly GCA_964529985.1). Lineage (GTDB taxonomy): Bacteria > Planctomycetota > UBA8108 > UBA8890 > UBA8898 > CAZGYL01. Next base: position 4,614 of record CAZGYL010000135.1, read on the forward strand.
CTCTGTACACGACTTCGAGCTTTGATTCCTTGGGGTCGGCCTCATTCATGTGTTTGAGGATGTTTTCGCAGATCACGATGCCCATATCGACCATGGTGCCGATGGCTATAGCTATCCCGGAGAGCGATACGATGTTGGCATCGACCCCAAAGCTCTTCATTGCGATAAAGCACATCAGAACCGCAAGAGGCAAAAGTCCCGAGATTAGAATCGAGCTGTGGAGGTGGAGCACCGACACCACGACCACTATCACCGTAACCAGGATTTCCTCGGACAACGCGCGGTTTAGTGTCCCCAGAGTCTCATAGATCAAGCCGGTCCGGTCGTAGAAGGGTACGATGGTGACTTTGCTCTTTCTGCCGTCCGGTAGGATTTTCTCGCGCAGCCCCGGTGCGATCTCTGCGATCTTTTCCTTTACGTTCTTAATGACTCTGAGGGGATTCTCGCCGTAACGGACTACAACAACACCACCGACCGCTTCGGCCCCTTCCTTATCAAGCGCACCGCGGCGGATCGCGGGGCCTTCGGTGACGTGAGCGACGTCTTTAACGTAAACAGGGACATTGTCAACGACCTTTACAACGGTGTTTTCCAGGTCGGCCAGTTTTCGGATGAATCCCAGAGCTCTCACCACGTACTCAACCCGGTTCACCTCGATCGTGCGCGCGCCGACGTCAAGGTTGGAACGCCGGACCGCGTTGTAGACATCCTCAAGCGTGACACCGTAATGGCGCATTGCATCCGGGTCCACGTCAACCTGGTACTCGCGCACAAAACCGCCGATCGAGGCGACTTCCGAGACGCCGTCGGCGCTCATAAGCGCGTAGCGTACATACCAGTCCTGCACGGAGCGCAGCTCATCCAGGCTCCAGCCGCCTGTCGGATTGCCTTGCTCGTCGCGGCCTTCGAGCGTGTACCAGAAAATCTGTCCCAGCGCGGTGGCGTCGGGTCCAAGCGCGGGGCGGACTCCTTCAGGCAGAGTGCCGGCGGGCAGACTCGCCAGTTTTTCCAGGATCCGGGATCGCGCCCAGTAAAAATCGATCTCCTCCTTGAAGATCACGTAAATCGAGGAAAACCCGAAGTACGAGTAACTGCGGATCGTTTTGACTCCCGGAAGGCCGAGCAACGACACCGTCAGGGGATAGGTGATCTGATCCTCGACGTCCTGGGGGCTCCGCCCGGGCCACTCGGTGAACACTATCTGCTGGTTTTCCCCGATGTCCGGAATGGCGTCCGTGGGAACGGGACTGCGCGGAATCGGCCCCAAGTCCCAGTCAAACGGCGCCACCATAAGGCCCCACGCCGTAACGAATATCACGAAAAGCGCGACAACAAGCTTATTCTCCAGGCAAAACCTGATCAGCCGGTCAAGGAACGATGCCTTTTGTGTATCCATACGTTGTTCATTCATCACCTTCTCCGCCTGCCGCCTGGAGCATGCGCACGTGCGCCTTCACCTCACCGCACGCGAGCATTGCTTTCCCAAAGTATGGATTCCGCACTTCGGCGCCGCGGCTCACCCAGACAGCTCCTCTGCCGCCGAACGCCATCGGGCAGAATAAAACAGTAAGCTTCTCCCCCTCAGCAGAGCCCAAACGCTTCAGCACCCGAACGAATGCGGCCGACAGAATAGAGAATCCCTTTCTGAGGCTCTCGATTCTGTCCGTCTTGATCTCCTTGAGTGCGGCTTGCAAATCCTTGCACGCGCTTTCCCATTGCGGGAGCTCCGGCACCGCAGGTACTGCGGAAAAGGCCTTGGTAAGCGCGGCAGCCGCCTTCCGGGCGCCTTTGAAATCATCGCCTCCAAGCTTTTCCGAAAGATCAAGGTATTTCTCAAAGAAGGCTGCAAAGGCCCGGCGCGCTTCCCCCGGGATCCTCAGGGGGCGCGGAGATTCCGCTTTCCGAGCTCCGGCTTCCCCCTTCAACAACCCTGTTTTCGATACGGCCAAGCCGAAGATTTGCCTCAACTTCTTATAATCCTTTTCGAAACGCTTAAGCAGAAGGCGCGCATCCTTAAGCGTATCTATGGTGCGGCCCTCAACGGCGTCAAGTTTCAAACTGCGCTTGATGTCAAGCCACAGGCTCTGCGCGTGGCCCGTGAGAACATCTTCGTCGACCACATCAAGCGCTCTTTCAAGAAGAGCGTACGCCTGCTTTACAGCCGCCACATCGGCTCTGTGTGTTGCGACTTCAACCCCTTCTCCCGCAATCACAACAAGCCTGAGGCTTTTCTTGAAAGACTGCGGTATCTGCATAGGCCCGGCGGGCCCCTTCTTTCTGCCGGGCTCGGGCTTCTTTCCGGCCTTCTTGCCGCCGTGCATCATATGGCCTGCGGGTTTGGCACCCCCTTCAGGCTGCATCATGCTGGGCTTGGCCCGGATCTGAAGCTCCGCGTCGATTTTGAAACCGCCTTTTGTAACTACAAGTTCACCCTCTTTCAGCCCGGCGAGCACAATGTACCAATCGCCCGCTTTGGGGCCCAGAACGACCTCCCTTCCCTCGAAGACCGGCGTTTCCCCGGGCAACCGGACGTACACAACCGCCCTTTTCCCTGTGACAAGCGGGGCCAAGGCCGGAATTACAAGGGGAGGCCGGCCGGCTTCTACAGTGGCGTAGCCGAGCTTCTCAGTAGGCTCAAGCGGCATCCCGCAGATCGTACAGCTTCCGGGCTTGTCGGAAATAACTCCCGGGTGCATCGGGCAGATCCACTTCCCGGCCAGGTCGGGCTCCATAACCATGCCGCCTGAAGCCAAAGCCGTGCGCACAACTACATGGGCGAACATTCCGGGCTTAAGCCTTCCGTCCTTGTTCTCTACGTTGACCCTGACGCTGACCGTCCTGGTACGCTCGTTCAGAAACGGACTGATGAAGGCGATCCTGCCCTTGAAAACCTCCCCACGGTAAGCCTCTGTGGTGAAGCTCACCTTCTGGCCGTAGCGAAGCCATGGAAGATCGCTCTCATAAGCCTCGAGCATGACCCACACTTCGCTCAGGTCGGCGATCGTGTAGATGCGGGTTCCCGTGTTGACATACATCCCTTCGGTGCCGTTCCTATGGATCACAATCCCCCCCACCGGGGCGTAAATTGTCATGTGATCCGATGGGACACCCCGTTTCTTGATCCCTTCGATCTGCGCATCGGTAAGCCCCCAGAGCCTGAGTTTCTCCTCTGCAGCTTCCAGCGTGCGCTTTGCGCGCGCGACAAGGTCCGGGCTCCATTGCGTGTTTCGAGCCGTTTCCACCGCCTTCAGCGCTTCAAGAAGCTCTTCCTGCGCCTGGTAGAGCTCCGGGCTGTAAAGGTACACCATATGGTCGCCCTTGCGGACTGCGGTGCCGGTGAAATCCACAAACAGCTTGTCGATTCTTCCGGGAACCCAAGCTGTAACGTAAGCAAGGCGTGTTTCGTCGTAGGTGATCTCACCTACAAGTCTCACTTCCTTCTCAACAAATCTGCGCTCGACCGGTCTTGTCTCGATCTGCGCGAGCGCAACGGCGGCCGGCGTCAATTTGATCGCGCGCGGAGGCAGTGGGGTCTTCTTCCCTGTTTCCTCTTCTTCGTAAACCGGAACGAGCTTCATACGACAGATCGGACAAGAACCCGGCTTGTTCCGAATAACGCTCGGGTGCATCGAACATGTCCAGTGTTTTACTTTCCTCTTCTTTTCCGCCGGCTCTTCACGCCCGGCTTTACGTGCAGACAACAGACCCCGTGTGAGGTAACCGGCGCCGAAACCCAACAGAATTCCCAAAACCGCCGTAAGGCTGATAATCAATACGAAAAGCCAACGCTTCATCGCCCCTTCTCCTCTCTGAGGGGTTTTCCAACGGCACGCGTCAATTCGGCAAGCCGCATCTCAAAGTCGGCCAGAGCCCTCTGGTACTCCAACTCAAAGCGCTCAAGGGCTCTTTCCGCATCGAGTAACTTCAAGAAATCCGTTCTTCCCGCAGCGTAAGCCCGCTCAAGGACCTCAAGCACCTGCCTTGCCTTCGGCAAAATGGCATCTCTGAAGAGCTCTATGTGCCGTAGGGCCGTTTCCACACGGACGTGCAGTTCTACGATGCGATATACTGCGAATGTCTCGACATCGCGAAGCGCAGCCTGTGTTGAGATAAGCTCGTTGCGCGCAGCTTCTATCTCCGCCCTGTACTTTGTGAACCAGAGAGGCAGGTTCAAGCCCAGGATGCCCGTAATCGCATCTCTACCGCTTTTCACAGCGCCCGCTTCAATAGGGCTGCGGCCCACAACCGAGTAGGAAAGGCCCAAGGTGATGTCCGGGATATACCTCAACCGAGCGCCGCGAAGCACCTCGCGGTTTCTTTCCACCAAATGCTTTACCCGCCTGATGTCAGGCAGTTTCTCAAGCGCCCATTCTATGAGCTCGTCGACTTCCGCTTCAAAGACGGGACGCGGGCCGCCCACTCTCGGAAGGTAAGCTCCGGGCTTTCTGTCCAAGAGCGTATTGAGATACGCTTTTTGGGTCTGAAGCCGCTGATCCAAGTCGACCCGTTCATTCTCAAGCCTGAGGAGCTCGGTTTCAGCAAGAAGAATATCCGGCTGTCCGCCTTTTCCGGCTGCAACCTTCCGCTGCGCCACTCTCACAAATCTGCGCAGAATTCCTTGGGTACGCTCGTTGATCTCAATCTCGCGTTCGGTCAAGAAGATCGCAAAGTAAACCTTTTGCACATCCCGAACCACCGAAAGTTCCACGGAAAGAAGGGCTTCCCGCTCAGCTTCACTCAGCCAGCGGGCTGCATTGCGTTCGGCGCTGAGCTTCTCCCAGTAAGGGAACTGTTGAGTCAGTGAAAGTACGTGTTCTACAGGCCCGTTCCTTGTCTGAATCTCTTCGAGGGCGAAATTCCAAGTCAACCGGGGGTCGGGAAGGTAACCCGCCGCGCAGGCCCGGGCTTCTGAGGCCAAGGCGCGGAGCCTGGCCGCACGAATCCGCGGATTATGATCAAGCGCGTAGCGCACGACCGTATCAAGATCGATCTCTTTTACCGTTCTTGCAAATGGATCGGGCTCCGCGCTCTCTTCAGGCTCTATCAAACCGGCTTCCCGCCCCATTTCAACAGGCACTGCATCGTAAGCACGCCTGACTTCGTTTAAATCCAGGGGCGGGAGGGAGAGGCAGCCGGCTGAAAGGGCCAATAAAGCTGAGACGGGGATCCACCTCCTTACATGCATACCGGCCATCTCCGACCTCCGCCCGCTTCGAGAGCCTTCCTTCCTTTCATATCGTGCATGGGGTTCAGAAATGCTCACGAGCTTTTCTTATGCTTCTTCCCCGCCTCCGGTACAAGCTTCATTGAGCAAATCGGACACTTGCCGGGCTGCACAGTACGCACTTTCGGGTGCATTGGACAAAAGAGAACTTTCCACGGCACTTTCGCTCTATACCGTGCGGGGTCCTTGGTGAAACGCCCGATACAGCCGCGGCAGCAGAATCTGTAAAGCCTGTTTGCATGGACGAAGTCGACCGGCTTACCCATTCCACCCAATTTCCCACCGCTTACAACACATGTTGTGAGCGGATAGAGCGGCTTTTGGGCTTTGATAACGGCCTCGTTCAATACCTTGAGATATTTCTCGGACTCCCGTTTGAAGCGGGCGACGCAACCCTTACAGCAAAGCCGGATCAGGCGGTTCTTGTAAACCAAGTTCACCGGCTCCCCCATTCCTCCCAGTTTCTCACCGCTTACCAGACATTTGCGTAAGGGATAA
>CAZGYL010000136.1:0-10322 GCA_964529985.1 uncultured Planctomycetia bacterium
AATTACCCTCCTCAATTCGCACCGCCTCCGCCTGATACCGATACGCTTTGGGCTTGCAGCCAAGTGCAGAAGCACGATATCAAGCAACTTGTCGGGCTGGGCCGCGATCCCAAGAACCTTCTCGAGTACATTGAGGCCAGCCAGAACTACCAGGAAGCGCTACTGTCGGACCGAACGATCCAGATGAGATTGGCGGCGCGGGATATAGCCGGTTACTTCCATTTCCATTTCATGGACGTGGTTCCGGCTTTTTGGCCCAAGGCCATAGTGGGTCATGACCACAGGCCGAAGAAGGCGTATTATCAACTCGCTCAGATCAATCAACCCGTTGTCGTATTGCCGCGTTTTTCAGGAAAACGGCCGGACGCAATGGCGGTTTGGGTTGCAAACGACTTGAACGTGCGGTTTGAGGGTGCGGTTGTGAAGTGGAGTGTGCACTGCGCGGATACTGTGCTTCTCCAAGGAGAAGAAAAGCTTAACGTGCCCCCGCTTAATGCGGTTAGGGGCCGAGCTTTGGACCTTAAGCCTGTTGCGCGGAAGTACCGCGACTGCTACGTGCAGTTTGCGCTTGTAGACAGCAAAGGGAATCTCATTTCAGAGTACGAGCGCCACCTGCGGTTTGTGCCCGAATCGCTGCTGAGGGGAGGTGAATAAGGATTTCAGAGGGCGCTCAGCGGACCACCTGCCAGAGAAAGCTGATGGGCCCGGCAGGAGCGGAAATGCCTGATCCGTTGAATGAAGCCGCCTGAAGATGGATCAGTGTGGCTTGTGAACTTTGAGGCAAAGCTCCTGCTTCAAGAAGCTCCTTCAGCGGCACGGTGAGCCTCCTGTAGACGGTGTAGGTCGGAGAACTTAATGGAGGCGGCTCTTCGCCCTCGCGCCAAAGGTAAAGGTGGTAACCCAGTGGTTCGGCTCCGTTCCCGGGAGGATCCCAGTCAATATGGCCTCCCTCGTAGAGAGTTTCTGCGGGATCGGTTCTGCGGCCGCCTCTGACACCCTGTACTGCAAAGCGGTGATAGCCGAAAGGCGCACAGGTGACACGATACGAGATCACTTGGCCGGGGAGGGCTGCAACGGCCGTGTTTCCCCAATAGATCTCGACCATGTCGTAGGGTTCACCGTTTGTCCACGTCAACTCGATTACGCCTTCTTCAGGCAATGGTGAGGCGGTCAGAGCCGCAATAGGTTTGGGCTGGGGAACTGCAATGCTGCAGGAAGCGTCCTCTGAGACCGCGCTTCCTGAGATTCCTTTCACGGTGTACACAACAGTGCCTGCAGGCGGCAGGTTGTCTATGTAAGAGCGGCTTATGCCGGAAAGTTGAGCGACCAAGGTTCCGTTGCGCCTCACTTGGAGCGATTCATACGAAACCCCCGAAGGAATGGACCAGGCAAGATAGGTCGATTCTGCCGGCAGATCAAACCTGCACCAGAGGTTTACAACCGGGGGCAGTGCTTGCGCGGTCACAGTGACAACAGCGCTGTCTTGGGAGGTCAATTCTCCGTCATAGGCCTGAAGGAGAAGCACATACGTGCCTGCCTGAGGAAAAGTACACAAAGTGATTGCGCTGTGGGGATCTTCAAACTGCACTCCCGCAGGCCCCTCTGCAAGGGTCCAGGTAAGCACAAGCGTACCATCGGGAAGTCCGTCGTCAGAGGCGCTGCCCCTAAGCGTTGCTTGGTTTTGGGGCAAGGTCAAAGTGAGATCTGGTCCTGCTGAAACCTGAGGAGCTTTATTCTCGGGACCTTCGTAGACCCAACGGGGGTCAGCTGAATCGGTTGTTTGGGAATCTCCCAGAACGCCGTTGTTACCGTAAGGGCCGGAGTCAGCGGCTGATTGGCCTTGCGCTTCATTGAGCTTGAAGTAGGCAACAAGGCCCGCTTCAGTGCCCGTGAGCTCTGTTTCCATAGCCTGGCGGATCTGCTCGCCGCTTCTTGCGTAGTTCCAGATACGGACCTCGTCGATATCACCGTCGAAGCAGCGGCTCAACGTCGGGTGGTCGCCTATGCAAAGAGGCAGGTTGTTCGCTGCGATCGCGCCTGAGCGGCTGGCTTGAGCGACAAGCTCTCCATCTACATAAAGCGCAAAAGTATGCCCGTCGTAAGTTCCGGCTATATGGTGCCACGTGCCGGGGGTGAGACGGCCGCCGCCTATCCGGCGGTCAACCCCGCCTATTACCGCGCGCCACTGTACATCACCTGACGTACCGTAGCGGGTGCCGGTATCGCCTGTTGAGATCGTAAGCTCCCATTCAATGCCTTTAGAGACAACGCGGTTTTGTTGTTTCGTTGAAGAAATGCTTTCAGGTCGAATCCAAGCTTCGACCGTAATGGCGTTCTTAAGGTCAAGGGAAGCCGAATCTGGCACCAGAACGTGATCGTTGCTCCCGTCGAAATTGAGGTAAGCAACCTTCGGAGCTCCGAAAGCAAAACCCGAAACTGCGATCAGCAGGTGGGCGACCCAAAAGGTTTTCTTCTTGCAGGACTGCCGGCGTACTTCGCCTGTACTTTTTCCTCGTCTCAAGACCCCGGTCCTCGTTCTTGTTTTTCAGACCAAACTCAGATCCCGCCGGGCGGGTTTCCAGGCTGTCCCGCACAGGCAGTTCACAGTACGAAAGGCTGGATTGTACCGGTAATGTTGGAGATGTGAAGGGCGGGAGGGCGGGTTTTTCTGTTAGTCAACAAACTTATAAACTGTCCGAAGACAGCTGCGGTTTCATGGTGATCCTTTCATGTGAGACAGGCTTCATGTCCGGGGCGCTTCGGGCTTTCAACCGCTAGAGTACTTCTCCAGTTCGAACTGCCTCAAATCAGTGAGAATTTCGTCGGCTTCGCTTACGTTCTGGTCGGGCCGCCCCGGCCTTTTGAGCGCCACGCAGATCATTCCCGCGGCTTTGGCCGCCTTTACCCCGGCTTCGGAATCCTCAAACACAAGACACTTGCGGGGAGGCACCTCCAGCCTTTGCGCTGCAATGAGGAAACAGGCGGGATCCGGTTTCCCGGGCCCGTAGTCCTCGGTGCCCACATAGAGCCGCACGTACGGCTCGATTCCCAGCAGCCTTATAGATTCGGCTATCATTGAGCGCGTTGAGCCCGATACGATCGCAACAGGGAAGCGCTTCCCCAGCGAAACCAAAAGTTCGACCGAAGAAGGAATCCGCACGTCCATTTTCTCTCTCAGCGTGCGGAAGATCCGCTCAGTGTGGGGCTCAAGCGGGTTCTCAGGTGTGTCGGCACCTGGAAAGCGTTCCCTGATTTCCTCCCTGATTTCAGTCCAAGCCCTGCCGTAAACCAGCTTGAGGGCTTCCTGGTCCGTTATCTCGTATCCCCTCTCGCTGAGAGCCTGCTTGATCGCTTCCACCCAGAGAATCTCAGAATCAAGAAGAGTACCGTCAAGGTCGAAAAGAAAAGCCTCGATCATCCTCGAGCCCTCCGGCCGAAGCTCTTTGGATTTCTTTAGAGCGGTCAATCGTACGGTTTGCGCTGCGGGAGGGCAACGCCCTCAGCTTATCCCCAGGTATGCCTCGGCCTCGCGGGCTATTCGGCGGAGAGTTTTCTCTTCAAAAGGCGAAGCAATGCCTACCGAAGCAACGAGTTCGCCCGCGGGCGCCGATCCGCCGCGGCCACAAAGATCCGTGTAGATCCGCAGGGCCTCCCCGGGCTTTTCCCGGGCGATCAACCAAAGTTGAAGGGCACAGGTCAATGCGAGCCCGTAGTCCAGATAGTAAAACGGCCAGAGGTAGATATGCCGTTGGGTCTGCCAGAGCCTTCCCTCTCCCAAAGCCGGAAGATCACCGTAACTTCGCCACGGCAGGTACCTCCGTTCCAGATCCCGCCACAGCCGGAGCCGATCTGCAGGTTCCATTCCGGGGTGCCGGTAGACCTCCTCCTGAAATTGATCCACCGCAGCGCAGTAAGGGAGAAAGGCGATACTTTTTGCCAGGTGGAGCTTGCGGAATCGCTCGGCCTGTTCAGAGAAAAAAAGTTCCAGGTGAGGCCATGAGAGAAACTCAAGCCCCATTGAGTGGATTTCGCAGACCTCAGCTGTAGGTGATTTGTATTCAAGCGGCTCTATTGCGGCTGAACGCCAAGCCGCAAAAGCGTGCCCCATCTCGTGGGTGAATACTTCCACGTCACCGCGTGTGCCGTTGAAGTTGGCGAAGACAAAAGGAACTCCCCACCGGGGCAGGGAACTGCAGAACCCTCCTCCGGACTTGCCCGGCCTTGTCTCCAAATCAAGCAGGTGTTTCTCCTCCATGAGACTGAGGAGAGTGCTGAGCTGCGGGTCGAGCTTTCGGAAAAGCAAGCGGGCCTCAGCAAGAAGCTCTGCAGGACCGCCCCGCGGGGCGGGATTGCCTTGGGGATACCACAGAGGTTCGTCCCAGAAGAAAAGCTCCTCAACTGCAAGTTGTTTCTTCTGGATTGATTTTATCTTGCGTGCAAGGGGGACGATCAACTTGAGAACGAGTTCGCGGAAGCGCGCGGCAAGAGGAGGGACGAAATCGGTTCTCGCCATGCGCAGGTATGCAAGATCAACAAAATCGGCAAAGCCGAGCGCCCGCGCCATGCCGTCGCGAAGCTTAACAAGAGAGGAGTAGAGAAGATCAAATTTCTCAGCGTTCTTCGATACCCACTGCCATTTAACCGATTGCGCCTGGAAGCGGACGGTGCGGTCCGGGTCCTCCATGTACCGTCCCAAGGCAGGTAGAGTAAGGGTTTTCCCGCGAAACGATACCGTCGCCCCTCCAAGGAGCTCTTCGTACGAGGTTGAAAGGTTGGCTTCTTCAGCAAGCTTCTCAGCAATCTGCGGGGTAAAAGTGCCTACCTCCGCACGCCAGAGGTTCAGGAGATGCCTTCCGTAGGTTTTCTCAAAGACCGAGCGATAAGGTTCTCCGAGAAGCAGGCGCTTCAGCCTGACTGAAAGTCCGGCCAAAAGGGGCTTCAATCGGTCGTGGTATTCTTTTCGGCGGGCCGCCTCTTCGTCTTGTGTGTTTTGGCTGAACCTGATGTGGACAAGCGCACTCCAAGTCGTAAGATCGCGCCTCAGCCCGTCGATACGCTTGAGAACTCCGAGGATTTCCTCCGGTGTGCTTGAAGCTGAAAGTTCCCTTTCAAAGGCTTCTCCGCGCGCCTTCAAATCTTCGGCGCCGGGCGCCGGGATCTCCATTTGCGCGAAATCGGGAACAGATTCGGAACTTCTTTCTCCTGCGACCTCTCCAGGGGACACTCTCTTATCACTCTCCGCGGTAAATGATTTCGCCTTTTGCAGCCTGCCTCAGAAAGAAAGCACACAGTGCCATATGTAAAGATAGCCGAGGAAATCCACCTGCTCGTGGATCCTGCGAATCAGTTCCTTGTCCCCCTGTATCCGGCGGTACTCCTTGAGCTTTTCCTCCCAGGGGACGCACACGCCCGGCTTGCGCTTTTGCTCCTTTTGTTGTTCGGTCATCTCCGCCTCCCGTCAGTAAACCCCGTACTCGCGTGTGAATTCGGTCATCGCGCGGATATTTTCCACTTTTGCGTCATCCTGCACGATCGCTGAGGCGTCCATGATGTAGCCTCCATGCCGTGCCACTCCATCTATGATCTTCTTGCAGTATGCCCGCACTTCATCCGGAGTGCGGTACGCAAGAAGGTAGTTCGGTACGCCCCCGCTTATGCAGAATTTATGTCCCAACTTTTCATGTATCTTGAAGATATCTCCCCTGTCGCAGTGGTAAATGATGCTGCCTTCGGGTAATTCGGCGAAGCTGTCCAAGTGGGCATCCCAGTTGCCCTCGGCGTAAAAGAGAACTTGGTGCCCCTTGGACCAGATTTCCTCGATGATGGGCTTCAGGGTCGGCCAGTAGAACCGATCAAAGTGCTCCTTTGAAATGAACGGCACGCAGCCTCGGTGCATCCATATGCTTACAGGCACGTTCTTCTCGGGATCGGCTCCTGAAAGCGCCACACAAGTAAGGTGGGGCTGCAGCGCTTCGCATGCGGCAAGCACCTTGTCCGGGCGCTCGAAAAGATCCCAGGTAAGGCCGACGTATCCGCGAAGTTTGTCAGCGAGGATATCAAGAGGAGCTTTCAATATCCCGGCTATGGCCGAGACCGTGCCGCATTCTTTGCGCAGGCGTTCGATCTGGGTGCCGAAAGCGTTGAAGTACTGCATCATCGCCATGCCGCCGCGCAGGAAGGAAAGGTTGTTCAGGAAAGAAGTCTTCTCGCCCATGGGGCTTACGTACTTGGAGACGCGCGGCAACCACACATTAAATAAGTAGCCTGTAGGGTCTTCGATCAGGGCATCGTAGTCCTCAGGCGGCATCCATGCCTTCTCAGGCGGCGGTTCGAGGTACTGGAATCCGGTATCGGGCGAAATGTCGATCCCCGGAACGGCATAGTACTTCAAGCCGATCGCTTCGGTCAGACCGGTCCAGACGTAAACCATGTTGGGGACCACGGCATCCCAGTCAAAATCCGAAGCGCACTTGATCACTGCATCGAAGGCCTTCTCGTAGTCATGAGTGACCTCCTGGCAGGTATAGCCGGCGTAGACAGCTGTGAATTCAGCCACAAAGGGGCGGATCGGAATCTTATCCGGCTTTCCGTTCCGCATGGCGGTGACATACCGCTTCAGCCTCTCCTGGTACAGCTGTTCGGTATCCTGCGTCATGGTCGCCCTCTCCTTTCTCCGGCACTGCCGGCCTGCGGCTGCTGCTCATCATACATGAACGCCCTGCCGTGTGTAGACCCCCCCGGGTTTGTGGACTGCGGTCTTGACAGCGGGCCGGCCCCGGGCCAGTCTACGATAGTGTGTGTGCGAGGGGATCCACACACCGGACACGCTGGTCAGCCGGAGGTCAGAAGGAAGGAGGAAAAATGGCCGAGTGCCCGAACCTGAAGACCAATCTGGAGTCCTGCACCTGCACTTACTCCTCCTGCAGCAAGCGCGGCAAGTGTTGCGAGTGCGTGGCGTATCACCGCGCAATGCGACAGTTGCCGGGCTGTTTCTTCTCGCCGGCCATGGAACGCACCTACGACAGGAGCTACGAAGCTTTCTGCCGCGACCAAGGCCGGTGACAACTGCCTCATGGGCTACCTGATCGATTCCTCGGGAAGCTCTTGGCGGATTTCGGGCTTCACAGGCATTCGGTCGGGTAATGCGCCTGTTACCTTAAGCAGCCTGCGCAACTCCGCCTTAAGCTCCGCCAGCATAGGTGCGGCCTTGGGGTCGTCGATCAGGTTGTTGGTCTCAAGCGGATCCTTCTCCAGGTTGTACAGCTCGGCTTTGAAGGTATCGGGATAGCCGTCCCCGTTCGGATAATGCACGTACTTCCAGGTGTCGGTGCGCACGCCGCGCACGTTGGGGGTATAGGGGAACTGTTTCTCGTAGTTGTACTCATAGAGCCACGAGTGGCGCCATTCGGCGGAGCTTCGCTCAAGAAGCGCCTTCCAAGAGAGACCGTGCACCTTCGGAAGCGGCGGAGCCCCGCAGATATCGACAATACTCGGTGCAAGGTCGATATTGAGGACCATCGGGGTGAGGACGCGGGGCTCCCGGACAAGCTCAGGGTAGCGCACGATAAGAGGCACCCTGATGCTCTCCTCATGCATGGTGCGTTTGTCGGTCATACCGTGCTCGCCCAGAAGGAAGCCGTTGTCGCTCGTGAATATGAAGAGCGTGTTGTCAAGCTCTCCGGTGCGGCGCAGCGCGTCATAAAGCTCGCCCACGCTGTCGTCCACCGAGCAAAGCGTAGCAAGATACCTTCGAACGAACGTCGCATAGTCGCCGATTCCGAAGAGCGGGCCTTTAACCCCGTGCCATGTTGTAAGCCGTGCTCGGACCCATTCGGGCTTATCGTCGAGATCGTCAACAGTGGGCGGGGGTTTGATCGGTACGTTATCGAATATGTGAGCGTATTTCGGTTCGGGCTGGAAGTCGGTATGCGGCGCTTTATGTCCCATGATCAAGCAGAAAGGCCTGCTGCGGGGACGGGTTATCCAATCGACGGCGATTTCGGTTACAACGTGCGTGTAGTAGCCCTTGAGAAGTTGCCGCTTGCCGTTGACATTGAAAGTGGTGTCAAAGTACTTTCCCTGGCCTTTATGGCTTACCCAGTAGTCAAAGCCGGGGCGTTTTTCATCGCTCTGCTCGCCCATATGCCACTTGCCGATGTAAGCGGTTTCGTAGCCCAAGTCCTTCAAGCTGCGGTGATAGCCGGGCAGATCCTCAGGAAAATCGGTGAAGTTGTTTATCACCTGGTGCGTGTGGGCGTACAGACCGCTGAGCATGGAGGCTCTGCTGGGCGAGCACAAGGAGGTTGTTACGAACGCGTTTGCGAACCGTACCCCCTCGTTTGCCAGCCGGTCCAAGTTGGGAGTTTTCAAGAACGGATGGCCGGCGCAGCTCAGGCAATCCCACCTTTGGTCATCGGTTATGACCACAACGACGTTGGGCCGCCTGTCCGATCGAACCCGCCCGATGGGAAAGCCTTTGCAGCCGGGACCCACAGCCGCGGCCGAAGCCGCAGCCGCCCCTATGCGCAAAAACGTTCTTCTTCTCATGGCCGCTCCTTTGCATGCGCTGGTATGCTGTTTTGAGCCTTTCGTGCTCTCTTCCTGTTCTTCTGCTTCAACGCCTTGTAGACGGAGGCACGAAAATCGTCCCTGAGCGAAAGCCGCTGGGGATAAAGCTGTGTCAAGAGGATCCCCACGAGCTTGTTGCCCGGATCGATCCAGAAATCAGTGTAGAAAAAGCCGCCCCAGGAGAATGTCCCGGGTGCTTCTCCCCTTTTGGAATGCAGGTTTGAGGAAAAGACACCGAATCCGTATCCGAACTTATCGCCGTGAACCGTCCATGGTATGGAAAGATCGCCGATGCGATTCGTCGTCATAAGCCTGACGGTTTCAGGCTTCAGAATACGCACGCCTCCGAGGCTCCCTCCGTTAAGCAGCATTTGACAAAAGCGGAAGTAATCGCGTGCCGTGGAAACAAGACCCGCACCGCCTGAATAATAGGTCTGAGGGCCGCGGTAACAGTAAGAGGCGCTGAAAACCACTCCGTTGATCGTAACGGGGCCATCCGGAATACGCTTGATCGTGTTGTCCTTGCGCGGCGTGTAAACAGCGGCAAGTCGCGGCAGTTTGGAAGCAGGGGGGTAAAAGGCCGTATCCTTCATGCCCAAAGGATCAAAAATGCGTTCTTTGAAAAAGCGGTCGAGGGACATGCCGGAGGCGACCTCAATCACATAACCGAGCACATCGGTTGAGAGGCCGTAGTGCCAGCGCTCTCCGGGCTGGCAGACAAGGGGAAGTTCGGCAAGACGCTTAACCATATCGCCTATACGTCCGGGTGTTTCTACAAGTCCATCTGAAATGCCCGCCTCTGCGTACAGCTTGCTTACAAAAGGCGATTTCAGAAAGCGGTAAGTAAGTCCGGAGGTGTGTGTGAGGAGATGGTGGATTGTAATAGGCTTTTTTGCCGGAACCAAACGATATCCTTCAGCAGCCTTCGGATCCGGAACGAGTACCTTGGCGTTCTTGAATTCGGGCACGAAGCGCCAGACCGGGTCATCCAGCCGGATTTTGCCCTCTTCGTAAAGGATCATAATTCCGACTGACGTTATCGGTTTGGTCATCGAGGCTATTCTGAAGAGGGTGTCAACACGCATGGGCTTATCCGCTTCAATGTCCCGGTAGCCAACCGCTTCCTCAAAAATGATCTTGCCTTCCTGGGCTACGAGACCTACAGCCCCTGCAACATGGCGGGCTGCAACTTCGCGCTCAAGTATCGATCGCGTTTCAGCAAAAGAAGGGCTGCTTGCCGCCGGCGGTGCTTCTGCAGGCGAAGCGGATCGCCCGGCCCTTGCGCCTGAGGTCTGCGTGCAGGTAAGACCCGAACCCAGAAGGAGGATGAAAAGGACTGCAGACAGTGCCTTGCGCATGGCCTGTTCTCCTTTAAGCGGGGTGTGCCCCGGACGAAGAGGCCCTTCGTCCTGCCACCAACATCACCTCAGGCATTGCACCACGAAAAAGCCTTGAGGGCAACGGGCCGCAGCGCTTCCAAAGCGCCGCCTGAGCTTGGTAGTATGGCGGTGGAGGTTGCCATGATCGCCTTAATAGCGCCTGTTCTTTGCGGAGCTTTTCTTTGCCAGAGCTTTGTACTTGCACCGCGCGGTTTGCCTGAAAAACCGGGCCCGGTTTTCTTGGTGCGGTTCGATCCAAGTCCGCTTGAGGCTCACCGGCTTTTTCCCCGGGGCTGGAGCCTTCAGGCAGCCGGGCGCAAGAACCTGCTTTTCCAGTATGATCCGCCCGCCCGCGGAGAAGGAAAGGGGATTTTG
>CAZGYL010000137.1:0-10318 GCA_964529985.1 uncultured Planctomycetia bacterium
TGTTGTCTTGGGCGACCTGAAAGTGGCTGAGCTTTCGGGTGACAGCACCACGTTTCAGTTTGATAACGAGACGTTTGGAATCTTTCAGTTTTCTGTTTTCGGCAAGAAAGGGAATTTGACCTCCAGTCCGGCTTTTGTTGAGGTGGACGCCGGAAAACTCGAATGGGAAAGTCAGAGCGATGCGGCGGGCTATTACGTGTACGTATGGAATGCAGGAGAGGCTGAGCCTTCCAAGGAAGCGCCGGCTGCAACCATAGGCCCCGTACTTTCGCTTGAGTTGGCCGACCTTTATGCGGCGGGCTGTCTGCCTGCTTCGACCGAAGGTGTAGAGCTTTACGTGGCTTTGGCCGCGTTCGACGATTTGGGGAACGTGTCGGACCTCTCGGAACCTGTGGCTTTCACGTGGCGCGTTTTTGAAAACTCTTCGGTTCAGTAACCCACCCTTCCACGGTCCTAACCCCACGGCGGGCTTCTCGATGCCCGGCCGGGCCGCTTGCCGGCCCGGCCTTTTTTGCTTCGTGCCTCGTCCAATAACCACCTTCCGGTTTTCGGCTTTTTGCCAAAACCGCGCTCGGTCGCCGGGAGCCGGGGCCTTGACATATCCCGGGCGCTTAACTATATAGGTGTGGTTGCTTTATGCCGATTCACTCCGAATTAAGTGCGTTCGGAGTGGAATTTTTGTTTTTCGCCGTCTGAAAAGACGCAAAGCCCTGGGTGTTGCAGGCCGCAAGGCAGGAGGCGTTCCATGGCCGCAAAAATCTACTATGACTCGGATGCAGACCTGAAATATCTCTCTGGCAGAACCGTCGCCGTAATCGGTTACGGTTCGCAAGGACACGCTCAGGCGCAGAATCTGCGTGATTCCGGGGTCTCGGTGGTCGTCGGCGCGCTTGAAGGAACTCCGAATTGGAAGTTGGCTGTTGAGCACGGTTTTGAACCTGTGAGCGCTGAGGAGGCCGCCGAAAAAGGGCACGTGATCCAAATGCTGATTCCGGATACATTGCAACCGCAGGTATATAAAAGCAGCATTGCTCCGCACTTGAGCGCCGGCAAAGCGCTTATGTTCAGTCATGGATTCAACATCCATTACCGCTGCATCGAACCTCCCGAAGACGTGGATGTTTTTATGATCGCACCTAAGGGCCCGGGGCATTTGGTGCGTTCGGAGTTTCAAAAAGGCGGCGGAGTTCCGTGTCTTGTGGCTGTTGAACAAGACGCGACGGGAAAGGCTTTGCAGATCGCTTTAGCTTACGCGAAGGGAATCGGTGGAACGCGGGCCGGGGTGATTGAGACAACCTTCCGGGAAGAAACCGAAACGGATCTTTTCGGAGAGCAGGTATGTTTGTGCGGCGGGGTAAGCGAGCTTGTAAAAAGCGCATTCGAGACTCTTGTCGAGGCAGGTTATCAGGAGGAAATCGCCTACTTCGAATGCCTGCACGAGCTGAAGCTTATCGTCGATCTTTTCTATCAAGGCGGTCTGAGCTGGATGCGCTACAGTGTGTCGGATACAGCCGAATACGGAGATCTGACCAGGGGCAGGCGCGTGATAACAGAAGATGTCAGGCGCGCCATGAGGGAGATTCTATCTGAGATCCAAGATGGCCGTTTCGCCCGCGAGTGGATCTTGGAAAACCAAGCCGGCTGTCCGGTTCTGAAACGGCGTCGCGTTCAGGAACGCGAGAGTTTGATCGAGCAGGTCGGGCGGCGGTTGCGCAAGAACATGCCCTTTGTAAACCCGAAGGAGCCTCCCGCCTGACAGGCGGTCAGTAAAGGGCGGCCAGCGGAATCTGAAGGACCCTGCTGTCCTCCGACACGACGTAGAGGCTTGTATCCGTTATGCAGAGTCCGTCGGGGGAAACAAGTTCGGGCTCCGAGGTTGTGAACAAACTTACGGTCCCGGGCCGCGGGCCGAAAACAATGATTCGACCTTTAACCAACTGATCGAGCGCGATAATGCGGGGGCCGCCTTGCTCCCAAACGGCGATACCTTCAGGCTCTCCGCGGAAAACGCCCTGGCCGAGAACGCCCAGGGTTTTTCCGGTCGACAGTTTAATGTATTCAAGCCTGCGCAGGGTTTCATTCGCGACCAATACAAGGTCTCTCTGAGGTACGACGGCGACGGATTCCACCTCCCCGCGTACCGTCCCCAGTTGCCGCAGTTCGCCGGCGTTGCCATCGACCACAAGATGCCAGAGCGCTCCTACGTCCGCGCTGCGCTGATCCGTAACGAGCAGGTGATAGGTACCGTTCTTGCGGTAACCCGCGATTCCCCGCGGCTGTATAAAGGCACCTTTGCCGTAAGCTTCGACCAATTCGCCCTGCGGGGTGAACGCAAGGACCTCGGCGCGGCCCATGTCGGCGATGAAAATCCGGCCTTGAAGCTGTCCCTTTTCTTGCTGGGTGACAAGGGCGGCTATGCCGTTGGGAACTTCAAACCCGTACCGGCGGCCCCGGAGAATCCTTTTCAGTTTCTTGCTTTTTCGATCAAAGATTACGATCGCACCGGCTCCCTTGTCGGTCACCCAAAGTTCCGAGCCCACCGGTGCGAGCGAATCAAAAACCCCGCGGTATCCGGGTACCTTGAAAACGGCTTCTACAGGGACGGGCACCTGTTCCGGGGGAAGGACAAGAACGGCGAAAATCCCAAGCAGAATGAGTATGGCGAGGGCGTAAGGTACGCGCATAATGCTGCAAGAATACCCGAGCTGCTCACGGTCGACAAGACACGGAAGCGCAAGGTCTCAGTGAATCGGAAGTCGGGTCATGGCCGCAGGAAGGCGGAGCGGGCTCACTGAGGGACCCGCCGCCGAAGAGGTAGGCCAGAAGTGTTATCACGTCGCTTATCTGGATCCGGCCGTCGTCATTGGCATCCGCTGCGTCGGGGCAGACGGGATCCTCCTTACCGCCGAAAAGGTATCCGAGTACGCTGACGGCATCGCCGATATCAACTTCGCCGTCATCGGTCACATCACCGCGGGTAAAGAGCTCCCGGGGCGGCGGGGTTTGAAGAAGAGATAAGACCAGTTCAGCTGCCTGCATACGCTCTCCGGCCCGGGGAATTCTGAAAAGCTCAAGTGAAGAGTTGACTATGATTTTCTCCAGGTCTGGTGTGTAAGCGCATATGCTGAGAGCTTGGGTTTCTTGCCAGCCTGCTTTGGTCCAGAGGATTTCGCTTTTTCCTGAGATTTCCTCGGGCGCCGGTCGGAGCAGATCCGGATTCGACCAGAAGCCGCTGTAAGGGATGCGGGTCCCTTCGGGTAGGCAGAAAACGGACTGTGTCGGCCAGCCGTCGGAAAGCAGTGCGACTCCATCAAGGCCGCTTAACTTCTCCGAACGGGGCATGCTCCAGAGATCGGCGCCTTCAAACAGAATCCTGACCTTTGATCCGGCCGTGTAAGCTGCAAGTTTCTCCTCCTCGGAGGAGAAGAAGGCACGCTGCGCCCTGCCTGATCCGCCGATCCAAAGAACCGCGCGGAACTTCCCGGGATCGATATCTTTCAGGGAAGTGACGCGGACAAAGGGAAGCCCGAGTTCTTTGAGAATCTGAAGCCAGGCGGCACCTGCAGGACTCTCCTTCTCCCCGCTCACTCCTGCATCAACTACAAGAAACGGTTCTCCGACATAGGCCGCCGCCTGGACGGGCGGCGCCTGTTCTCCATTCGCCGTGAATGCAATCAGCGTGTATAGGTATCGGCCGTACCCGCCCGGCTCATCCACTGCAGAGTTTCCGTTTGCAGGAAAAGCCGCCAGAAACTCTCCGTTGCGCCTGAGTTCATAATGATTGTGGACAGAGAGCCGCCCGCTCCAGCTCAGATCCACCGAGTGCCCGCGCACCGTTGCATTGAAAAGGGGCGGAGAAGGAATGTGCCTCTCCACACGCACGGATCGCACAATGGTGTCACCTGCTGTTTTTCCGTTTGCAGCCGCAAGCACAAGACGCGCCTCGAAAGGCAAATAGTGTTGCAACTTTGTTGAAAAAAGAATTTGAGAATCCATACCTTCCGAACGGCATTGCACGGTGACCGTATCGTCGGTGAAAGCGGCCGTCAGGATAAGCTCCAGAGCCTCCCCGCCTGCAAGAGAGATCAGATCAGCTGCAGCTTGCGTAGGAATGAAATCAAGGCCGGAAACCGATCCGCCCGGAAGGTATGCTATTCCTGTATGGGGGATCCCGTAGCCTATGGGGCGGAAATCTCCGGGAGACTCCGAAACGGTGTCTATTTCTACAACGACCGCGGAGCGGCAGCCTGGAACCTCTGTTACACCCAAGCAGCCGCCACCGGTCCCCGGAGCAGAAAAATGGGGGACATCAAGTAACGCAAGCGCAAATCCTTCGCCGTATCCGTTCGGCCCGGGGCGCAACGAGAGCCTGACGCTTATGCGTAGATCGTCGCTCGGTAAGGTTTGAGTGAAGAGAAGCGTTCCCACGGAGTCCCAATCTCCGGTTTCCACAAGGACGACCTCTCCCGCAGGTGTGCAAAGCGCTTTGCCGCCTGCGACCCAAGAAGAACCGCCCGGTGGGCCGTCAAAAAGGACTTCGCCGATGAGTGGTGCGTTCGGCACGAGCAGAAAAATCCCGCAGGATGTCACAGCTGCGGTCCAAAGCGGAAGACGGCGTCTCTGTCGTCGGATTCTTTCTTGTATTCGCATCTTGTTTTCCCGTGCAGGTGTCAGGAACGGCCGGCGGCGGTTCGTCTCGTTGAAGTCAAAGGCATTCTAGGAAAAAGCGGAGTGCGGCACAAGTAATCACCCTCGGAGATTCCAGGTTGAGACCCCAGGCGGCCTTAATTGGGTCAACATATTTCCTTGGAGGTGAACCTGAAAGCTCCTGCTGCCCTTCGGGCCTTGTTTCGGCTTACCAGGATCCTTCAATGAGGGCTTTGCGGAGGTCGCTGCGGGAAACAAGTTTCCTGAGCCGCGCAAGCAATTCCGTGCGGGAAAGAGAGGCCATGCGCTCGAAGAAACGCTGGACGACCGGGTCGGAGAATCGGTAAGGAATAACGTAGCCGCGCTCGGGATCCGGTTTGAGTCCCTGTTCTTTGAGCCGGCGCCAAAGCGGTGTTTTGGGGTAAGGGACCGCAACAGGCGCGAACTCTTGGTCGTCCGGGATGTATTTTGCGGCGAAGCGAATGTTGGCCTCAAGATCCGAAACCGTGATATCGGGGTGGGAAAGCAGGATGAAGTCATAGTCAACGACTATGGGATCCGAGCTTTGCCGGCGCAGATCCCGGAGCAGGGAAAGCACTTTCGCGTTCACCTCGGGTGTAGTGCCTTTGCGAAGGAGCCGGAGCGCCGCCTCCGAGTCGGCCTCAAAGCCGATCTCAATGCGTTCAAGCACAACGTTGTTGCTTGAGGCCGCGCGCCTCAAGGCACCTTCCGCCTTGAGGACATCTTGAGGCCTTGCGGAAAGCGAGAGGAAAACGCGCAGATTCTGTTGCTCAAGACCTGTCACCAACTCTTCGAGAAAAGAGGGATCGGCAAGGACGCAGTCGCTGTAAAGAAAAAAGTGTTCGTATCCCCTTCTCAGCCACCCGGCCATATGGTCGATGACGACCTCCGGGCTCCTGTAGCGCACTTGTTGGGGGGCTCCCGATTCGTGCCAGAAAACAGCGACACTGCAAAAAACACAAGCTCCGGGGCAGCCCCGCTGGACATCCAAGGGAACGGCGGGCGGCTTCGGGCGCGCATAGCGCTTCAAACATGTTTCCAGATAGGATTCGTCCGGCAGGGGGGCGCGCTTCAGATCGACGGCGCACGGCGCTTTCCCTTGCAGGATCTCCGAGCCTTTTCTCCACACAGCACCCGGGATGTGAGAAAAATCGCCCGCCGCCCTATCCAGGGCTTCCAGTAAGAGGGGCAGGGATTCTTCAGCCTCGCCCTTAAGTGCGATGTCGAACTCGGGTATATCTCTTAAAAGTTCCTCGGCCATTAGGGTAGGAAGGTGACCGCCTGCGACAACAACAGGCTTGAAATGTGCCCCGGTGAAAGAACCGAGTTTACCTTGGTGAGCCCATTGAGCGATGAGACGCGCCTGGGGAAGCGTATCGCTCAGAACGGATATCCCCAAAACGTCTTGTCCTTCCCCGCGCTCCTGAAGGTGCGGCCCCAGGGCCTCGGCCACTTCCATAGCTATGTAAACGGGAGAGACGGCATCGCGCACACGCCAATCCGGTTGTATGACTTCGGCCTTGTGGCCGGCCTTGAGGGCCGCGGTCTTAAGAACTGCCAGGCCGAGGGAGAACGTCGGCCGCGAGCTGGGAAGGGGATTCACAAGAAAAAGGTTCGCCACGGTGTTTCCAGCCGTTTTTCTTGAAAACAGCGCTCCTTCGGACTCAGCTTCCTGAGCTCGACTTCAAGCGTATTTCCCGGCGAACGCTTCAAGCTTCGGAGTCGGATCGGAGCCTCCACGGAGAGCGTGATCCTCACAAGCTTTGTAGAGTTCCACAAGTTCGTCGTAAAGCCGCCTGTATTGCGGCCGCGGCGCTACGCGCTTTGCGGGATCGGTATCGGCGAATCCCGCGACAACCTCGCTCCACGGCACCTCCGCGCCTTCGTCCTTTCTGTGAGCGTGGAAAGCCCGCAGCGCGGCTCCGAGGGCTGCGGAGGCCGTAACCTCAAACTGATAAACCTCCGCGTCATGTACATCAGCCAGCACCTGCAGGATCGCCCGGTTGGCGCTTGCACCGCCCGTTGCGAGAATAGTTGTGGTCTTCACACCCATCCAGGCGGAGTGAATCCGCATGCTCATTGCCTGCGCTTCGATACATGCCCGGACATTGGCCGGGTCTTCAGGCTCCAGGCGGTAGCGCCTGACTCCCGGATCAAGTACCTTGGGTGTGATTTCAGGGTCGAACCACGGAAGCATGATCTTCCCCATGTTGCCGGGAGGGGTTTCTTCGAGTGCACGCGAAAATCCTTCCCAATCAAGCCCCAGAGAATCGCGGATCCTTTCGCGGGCAAGCGATCCGTTTATGAAGCAGATAAGGCTCATGTAGTGTCCGGTCGGCGAACCGAACAGGTGTCCCTCCGCTGCAGGATCAACCCTAACTTCGGGCATGAAACCGAAATATGTGTCACTGGTACCGAGGCTGATCGCAACCTTGCCTTGTTCAACAAGGCCCACTCCGATAAGGCTGTTCGGGTTGTCTCCGGACCAAACCACCAGCCTGGTGTCGGGAGGGAAGCCGTAGCGTTTCACGAAGTAAGGATTGATTCTTGCGAACACTGTGTCGGAAGGAACAATCGGAGGAAGCTTCGATTCAAGATCCGGTGCCGCAGCAGCGAGAGCCTGGGGCGCCCATGTGCGCTTTCGGATATCCATGAGGTTCATTCCGGAACCGTCGCCCGGTTCGATCGGCGCTGAGCGCCCGGCAAGGACGGAAGCCATAAAAGAACTCACCAAATGGATCCGCCATGTGGCTCTGTAAGCGGCGGGATCCGTTTTGTAAAAGCGGCGGATCTGCGGGCCCGTGAACCTCTCGAAAGCCGCTGAACCCGTAAGTTCGGCGAGAGCGGCGGTGCCGCCTACGGCTTCCGTGATCTCGCGGCATTCCTCGGTGGTGCTTGAATCCATCCAGATCGGCGAGGTTTCGCGGGTGAAAATCCCTTCAAGTGCTTTTCTGAGATTTTCAGCCTCCGGGAGTTTTTCGAATGCTTGTCGGGCCCTCTCAGACAGATACACGCTTCCGTGTTGCTGGGCCGAGCCGGCTACGGCTTCGACTTCGTTGAACGGGAAGCCATCCCGCTTCATATCCTCAAAGAGCAGGTCAAGCGCTTCAACCCACATAAGTGGAGGCGAGTGGCACACTCTCGGGTCTTCGTGGCGCAGAACTCCGCTTTCGGTATTCCAGTGGGGGAGTCTTTGCTCGAAGTTGACCGACCATACGCCCGCCACGGTCCTTTCAGGAATGCGGATCCCAACGGCCGTTAAGCTTTGCGTGCTTGAATCCAATCCAAGGTAAACAGCCATAGAGCACCTCCGTTTCCTCCGCGCGGGTTTGCGCGCCGAAGCCACGCAGCCCGGCTGCAGGCTCTACTTTTGCTCCGCAACGGCACGGAAAGCCCGCGAAGCCGCTTCCACGGTTTTCTCTATATCTCTTCGGTGTGGGCCTGCGACACAAACCAGCACTCGAACTGGGAAGGCGGCAGGCAAACGCCTTCTTCAAGCATTGCATGGAAAAAGCGGGCGAAGGCCGATCGGTCGCACTGGAGCGCATCGCGCCAGAGCGCAACGGGACGTTGCGAGAAGAAGACCGTAAGCAGTGAGGCGACATGCTGAACCACGACGTGAACCCCGGCCTGCTCTGCGGCCTCCCTCAACCCTCCGGCCAAACGCTCGGTAAGCTCTTCGAGTCGTTTGTAAAAACCCGGTTCCTGGATCTTTGAAAGGGTGGCAAGAGCAGCGGCCGTAACAGCGCGCCCGCCTGAAAGCGTACCTGCCTGATAGACAGGGCCTGAAGGCGCTACCTTGTCCATCAAATCGGCACGTCCTCCGTAGGCTCCCACCGGAAAGCCTCCGCCCAGAATCTTCCCCAGACAAGTAAGATCCGGCTTGATCCCGAAATACTCTTGAGCGCCTCCGGGGCCGAGCCTGAAGCCTGTTATCACCTCATCGAAGATCAGAAGCGTTCCATGGCGCTCGGTAAGTTCACGGAGGCCGGAAAGGAAGCCCGCCTGAGGCGGTACGCAACCCATGTTCCCGCAGACAGGTTCAACTATTACAGCTGCGATCTGATCGCCTAGTTCCTCGAAGATACTCTCCACGGAACTCAAGTCGTTGTATGAGGCGACTGCGGTGAGGGAGGCGAGTTCCTCCGGAACCCCCGGACTTGAAGGTACGCCCAAGGTCAGAGCACCGGAGCCTGCTTCGATCAGGAAGCTGTCCGCATGGCCGTGATAGCAGCCGGCGAATTTTACCACCCTTTTCCTTCCTGTTGCAGCACGGGCGAGCCGCAGGGCGCTCATTGTCGCTTCGGTTCCGGAGTTCACAAGGCGGACCTTTTCTATGCCCGGAACCAGTTTGACCACTTCTTCAGCCAGTTTCACTTCGGCCGTTGTGGCCATGCCGAAGGTGGATCCCTCGCGCACCGCTTCGGTCACCGCTTCAACCACAGCGGGGTGAGCGTGCCCGAGAATAAGGGGACCCCACGACATGACGTAATCAATGTAGCGCCGGCCTTCTTCGTCGATCAAATACGGGCCTTCGCCGCGCGCCATGAAAACCGGTTCTCCACCCACCGCCGCAAATGCACGAACCGGGGAATTGACGCCTCCCGGCATGACACGCAGAGCCCGTTGAAATCTTTCGCTTACCATGTCGCTACTTTCTCCGCGTATTGGGTTGCAAAATAAGTTATTATCGCGTCCGCTCCCGCGCGCCTCATTCCCAAAAGGATCTCACGGACGATTCGTTCTTCATCGATCCAGCCTGCGGCCGCAGCCGCCTTGACCATTGCATATTCGCCGCTCACATTGTAAGCGACGATAGGAGCCTGAAAACGGTTTCTCGCTTCCCTTATTACATCAAGGTAAGCAAGCGCCGGTTTCACCATGACAAGGTCGGCTCCTTCCTGCAGGTCAAGTTCGATTTCGCGTACGGCCTCCCGGAGATTCGGCGGATCCATTTGGTAGGCACGGCGGTCTCCGAAAGAAGGAGCCGACTGGGCGGCATCGCGGAAAGGACCGTAGAAAGAGCTTGCAAACTTGGCGGCGTAGCTCAGAACGGGGGTTTCCGTAAAGCCCTTTTGGTCCAATGCGCGCCTTATCGCGGCCACCTGCCCGTCCATCATCGCTGAAGGTGCGACAATGTCGACTCCGGCCTCAGCGAGAGAAACAGCCACTTTGCCCAAAAGCTCCAAGGTGGGATCGTTCTGCACCCGGCCTTCTTCCACGACCCCGCAATGACCATGGTCGGTGAACTCGCAAAGGCACACGTCGCCTATTACTCCCAGATCGGGGAAGCGCTCGCGCAGAGACTTTACAGCCCTTTGGACTATACCGTCCGCGGCATAGGCTTCGCTTCCGAGCGGATCTTTCTTCTCCGGGATTCCGAAAAGAATGATCCACCGCACTCCCCGGTCCACCGCCAAGGCCACTTCCTGAAGGAGCAGGTTTATTGAAAGCTGGAATTGGCCCGGCATCGAAGGGATGGGATTCCGCACTGAAGTGCCGGGGCAAACGAAATAAGGTTGAATGAGTTGATCCACTTTAAGTGTTGTTTCCCGCACAAGCGAGCGCAGTCTTTCAGTGCGCCTGAGTCTTCGGAGGCGGAGATCGGGAAACTGCATTGTATCCTCCCTGGGTTTCTCACCTCTTTACG
>CAZGYL010000138.1:0-10276 GCA_964529985.1 uncultured Planctomycetia bacterium
CCATATTTGGAATGACAATTAACTTTTCCCTCTTGATGCCATAATCAATCAGAAGGACACCGATGTTCGTTGCTTCTATGTTGCGATAGGCCAGAAGGCGGCGAACGTCGCTCGTGTGGTGGAAAAGCTCAAGCAGCACGGCGCAATGGACTACACGACCGTAATCGTTGCGACGGCTTCCGATCCTGCGCCTCTTCAATACCTGGCTCCGTACGCAGGGTGTGCAATGGCTGAGGAGGTAACCTACTCCGGCGGCCATGCACTTGTTATTTACGATGATTTGAGCAAGCAAGCTTTGGCGTACAGACAGCTCTCGCTGCTGTTGCGCAGGCCGCCCGGACGGGAGGCGTATCCCGGAGATGTCTTTTATCTGCACGCCCGTTTGCTTGAAAGGGCTGTTAAGCTTTCAGATGAACTGGGCGGGGGATCACTTACGGCGTTGCCGATTGTAGAGACCCAGGAAGGGGACGTGTCGGCTTATATTCCGACAAATGTTATTTCCATTACCGACGGGCAGATTTATCTCCTTCCCGAATACTTTTACGGCGGAATCCGGCCTGCGGTGCACCCCGGCATTTCGGTTTCCCGGGTCGGAGGAAAGGCGCAGATTCCAGCTATGAAGAAGGTCGCCGGCATGTTGCGTCTCGACTTGGCTCAGTATCGCGAACTTGAAGCCTTCGCCCAGCTTGGAACCGAGCTGGATAAGGCCACTCAAGCACAGATTGAACGCGGGCGGCGTATGATCGAGCTGCTCAAGCAGCCTCAATACCAGCCGATGCCGGTCGAAGAACAGGTTGCTGTGATATTTGCCGGAACCGCGGGATTTCTTGACGCGGTGCCGGTGGAAAGAATCCGCCAGTTCGAGGAAGCTTTTCTGCAGCACTTGCGCAGCGAGCATCCCGAAGTACTCCGGCGGATCCGCGAGCAAAAGGACTTGACCGAAAAGATCGAGGAGGAGCTTAGAGAAATTCTAACCTCGTTTGCAAAGCTCTTCATTGAGGAAGGAACCGATGCTCCGGCCGCGTGAGATCAAGCGCAAAATCGCCGCGATTGAGAATACGAGAAAGATTACAAGGACAATGGAGATGGTCGCTACGGCCAGAGCCACAAGGAATCAAAGCCGCCTGAAGAGCGCGGTTCCTTACGCCGAGGCGCTGGA
Organism: uncultured Planctomycetia bacterium; assembly: GCA_964529985.1. Classification (GTDB taxonomy): domain Bacteria; phylum Planctomycetota; class UBA8108; order UBA8890; family UBA8898; genus CAZGYL01. Next base: position 1,160 of record CAZGYL010000138.1, read on the forward strand.
GCATTTGTACGAGTTGTGGAAACGCTATTTGCCTCCCTCGCACCCGCTTCTGCGCCGTACGGAGTATCCCCGCCGGGCCGCTTTGCTGGTTGTGACCTCAAACCGCGGGCTTTGCGGCGCTTACAATACCGATATTTTGAGGCTTGCGGAGGAAAGAATCGGAGGGCTTGAGGAGTCCGGTTGCCGGGTTCGTCTTTACGTTGCGGGCAAGAGGGGAATCCGCAGGCTTTGTTTCTTGGGGTGGGACCTTCATTGGAAAAGCAGCGAGTTGGATGACAGGCCTTCATGGGAACAAAGCTGCGCGCTTGCCGACAGACTGCGGGATGATTTTGAGCACAGAGAGGTTGATCTTGTGGAAGTCGTGTCAATGCGCTTTTACTCGCCCGGCAACGAGGAGGCCTGCGTAACGCAAATGCTACCGATTTCTTACGAAGCGCCGGGGAAGGAAGAAGAGCCGCTCATGGAAGGCCCCAGGGAGGTTTTTGCGGTTGAGCTTCTCCGTGCGGTTCTTCGAATGCGGCTCTTCCGATTGCTCCTTGAGGCCGGGACCAGCGAGCAGTTCGCGAGGCGGATCGCCATGCGTGCGGCCACCGAAAACGCCGAGGAAATGATAAAGCAGTACCGTTTGGCCTACTACAGAGCGCGCCAGAGTTCGATAACTCTTGAGCTCATGGACATAATCGGCGGCGCTAACGCGCTACGTGAACAAGGTTGATCCACCGCCGGGTTTTATATGGAAAGGCCGGTTATGACGAAAGGAAAGGCAAAGGGCAAGGTTGTACAGGTGATCGGGGCTACGGTGGATGTTGAGTTCCCCGAAAGGCAGCTCCCCGAGCTTTATGATGCTTTGGTGATAGAAGGAGAGATAGGAGGAGAGAAGCGGCGTCTTGTCTTGGAGGTGCAGCTTCACCTCGGTGGGAATCGGGTTCGGGCCATTGCAATGGATTCAACAGACGGCGTCAGCAGGGGCATGGAAGTGATCGCAACAGGCGGCCCGATTACCGTACCGGTGGGGGAGTGCGTTCTGGGCCGTGCCATGAATCTGCTCGGCGATCCGATCGATAAACTGCCTCCTCCTGAGGCTGAGCAATGGTGGCCGATTCACCGGGACCCGCCTGAATTCAAAGATTTGGATCCGAGCATTGAAGTTTTTGAAACCGGGATAAAAGTCATCGACCTTCTCATGCCCTATTCAAAGGGTGGAAAGACGGGACTCTTCGGTGGAGCCGGTCTCGGGAAGACGGTTCTAATACAGGAGCTCATAAACAACGTCGCTAAAGAGCACAAGGGGTTTTCCGTATTTGCAGGGGTCGGGGAGCGTACCCGCGAAGGTAACGACCTTTGGCTCGAAATGAAGAACACCAAGATTGAAATAGACGGGAAACCCATGTCGGTTCTTGACAGAACCGTGCTGTTTTTCGGCCAAATGAACGAACCCCCCGGAGCGCGCCTTAGGGTGGGCCTTTCAGCATTGACGGTGGCGGAGTATTTCCGTGACGAGTTCGGGGCGCACGTTCTTCTTTTTATTGACAACATATTCCGGTTTGCACAAGCGGGCTCTGAGGTTTCGGCCCTTCTGGGCCGGATGCCTTCGGCTGTGGGTTACCAGCCTACTCTTGCCACCGAGATTGGGGAACTTCAGGAAAGAATCGCAAATACCAAGCAGGGCTCGATAACATCGGTTCAGGCGATTTACGTCCCGGCCGACGATCTCACCGATCCGGCTCCCGCACGCACTTTCGCCCACTTGGACGCCACTACGGTTTTGTCAAGGTCTATTGCCGAAAAGGGTATTTACCCTGCAATCGATCCGCTGCAGTCTTCCTCTCGTATTCTCGATCCGCAGTACGTCGGCCAAGAGCACTATCAAGTAGCAAGAGAGGTGCAACGGATCCTACAGCGCTATCGCGAGCTGCAGGACATCATCGCTATCCTCGGTATGGAGGAGCTGAGTGAGGAGGATAAAGTCCTTGTGGAGCGGGCGCGGCGGATCGAACGCTTTCTGTCACAGCCTTTTTTCGTGGCCGAAGCTTTCACCGGAACCCCCGGCAGGTATGTGCCTCTTGAGGAAACGATCCGCAGTTTCAAGGAGATTGTGGAAGGCAAGTGGGATCACCTTCCGCTTGCAGCCTTTATGTACGTTGGGGCAATTGACGAGGCGGTTCAAAAGGCCGAGCGCCTGAAGAAAGGAAGTGAGGCGGGTTGATGGACCGCAAGCGGTACCTGAAAGTCCTTCTGGCGACACCTGAGCGTGTGATCTTCGAAGGCACGGCGGAGGCTGTGACGATCCCCGGGTCGGAAGGGGAACTGGGCGTGCTTCCTGGGCACGCCGCTTTGGTGGGGCTTTTGGGCGGAGGTGAGGTGAAAATCCTGGCGGGCGGGAAGGTGGAGAGGTTTTTTGCCGTGGGCGGACTGCTGTGGATCGAGGAGGATCGGGTTGCTATCCTCCCCCAGACAGCTTGTGGCCCGGGAGAGATCGATCCTGAGGCGGTAATGCAGGAATTCCTCGCTGCAAGGCGCCTGCAAGCGGCTACAGAAGAGGAATATATGCGCGCTCAGAGAGTTGTGGATTTGGCACGCGCCAAGTTAAGATACGCTTCTCGAATAGGAAAAGGACCGGCGTGGACGGCCCCTGTGGAGGAGCCGAAAGAACCTTGAAGGCTGTTTGTTGACTGGAAAAACAATACTCAAAGGGAAGGAGGACAGGAAAGGTGCGGCTTGTTTTGAGAGGTGATGTGTTTCTCCGTCATGTTTTCCTGCTTGCACTATGCGGCGCATTGAGTCCTGTTTGTGGAGGCGGGGAGACTCTGGACCTTGTGAAATTCGACGATGGAACCGTAATTCGGGGGCGGATCCTGTCAATGACCGGCGGCGAAGTTACGGTTCAGCCTGCGGCCGGAGGCAGTTTGAGAGTGGGATGGGATAAAGTGGTTGAGCTTGCCAGTGGGAAGACCCTTGTGATCCGCCTCAAGGACGGCACGGAGTTGCGCGGTGTCGCGCTTCCCGGCGCTGAGCCCGGGACCATTAAGGTGAAATCGGCCGGCATCACCTCTCCGGCCACCGTACCGCTCGAAGCCGTTGAAGCCATAAATCCACCTGAAAAGAAACCTGTCACGTACAGGGGTTCTCTGAATGCAGGCGCTTCGCTGAGCGACGGAAACACCCGCAACAGAACGGCGAACTTGATAGGAGAGTTCGAAGCTCGGAGCGAACGCCACCGTCTCACTCTGGGTGCTTCATACAACTACGCGGAGGACAGCGAGCGGATCACCCAGCGCAACGCAAAAGGAAGGATGAAGTACGATTTCTTCCCCACAAAGCGCCTTTTCATATTTGCAAGCGCTTTTCTTGAAGGCGATAAGTTTCAGGATTTGAACCTCAGAACGGCGCTCAGCGCGGGTCCCGGCTACCAGTTTATAGACGAAGGGGACTTTGCGGGCGATTGGTTTTCGAAGATGGAGCTTTATGCCGAAGCCGGTCTTGCCTACTTCAATGAGGACTTTAAGACCGCCCAGGACAGCTCTTATGTATCCGCACGCTGGTCCGTGAAGTTCGATTGGCCGCTTGCATCTCTCGGGGCGACGCTCTTCCATTATCATGAAGGGTATCCCGGACTCAAGCAGGCTAAGGATCTTTATGTTACGACCGAGCAGGGAATCCGTTTCCACCTCTGGAAAAACGTAACCGCCGGATTCCAAGTGAACTTCAGGTGGGACAACACACCTGCAAAAGGGTTCAAGAGGACCGACACCCTTTATATAGCAACCATCGGATATGTATTCGATCTTTAAACCGGCCGGGCCGGTATCAGCGCCGCAAGGCTGAAATCCGTTTTTCCATTCGCGGAGGCTTGCCCGGGCGCCTGGGTGAGGCCGAAGGTGTAAAGCCTAAAGTCGCAAAAAACGCTATACAGCCGGGGTCGGCGGTCGGGCGGACGATAAGTTTTGTTACGCCTTCCGAAGTGAGGATTTCTTCGAGGAACTCAATAAGCCTGCGCGCCACCCCCCGCCTCCTGTACTCGGGGAGAACGCCCAACTTTTCGATTACAGCTTTCCGCCCGTGCTGTCTGCAGACAAGGGTCCCGACCACCTCGCCCTCAAGGACCGCCGCAAGCTTGCGCCGCATCCCCTTTCCGGCGGAGCGGGGAAATCCCGGGCCGCCGATCCCTCGCAGTTCGGTCCCAACTCTGGTCTCAACCTGAGCCAGACCAACCTGATCGGTCACCTGAGCTTCACGGACGATGATCATAGGTCACCACCCTTTCGCCATTCAGTGTATGCGACCGGGCCGGGGGGGTCAACCTTCCGAGCCGTTCGTTGCCCTGAAGAAGCGCTTTCTGTACGATAGCGGCTGATTTCGCGGATTCGGCTTTCCCAACCAAGGGGCTGCAGCGCGGACGGTGGCGTATGAAAAGAGCTGTGAAAACCTCTGTTTGGCGGCGCGCGCAGAGCGGCCACCTCCAAACGTGGATTGCTTACGCCGAGCGCGGGGTCGCGCATTCGCAAACCAGGCGGAAGATCTGGGAAGCGATCCTCTCTGTGGTTGAAGTTTACGCACCGCTTCAGCCGGGCGAACGCGTGTTGGACATCGGCTGCGGTTTGGATACCGTGCTTGATTTCCTGCCTCAGGTCCAGGGGATTACAGTTGACTCTCTTGCCGCAAGACTCGTGCCCTTAGGGCTCTCGCCCCGCGCAGTGCATGTTGCGGGTCTTTTCGAGCACCTGCCTTTTGTAGGCGGTTGTTTTGATCGTGTCTTCGTTATGAACGTTCTCGACCACGTTTTGAGTCCCGCTGCAGGACTCAAGGAAGCGGCACGCGTACTTAGACCCGGAGGTGTGCTTGTTCTCTCGGTCGATACTTACACGGGCTGCAAGTACCTGGAGCGGCGGATAAAGAAGTGGTGGACCCGGGTGAGGGGTGCAAGGACGAAGCACCCGTGGGCTTTCTCACCCCGCGACGTTCACCGCCTGTTGGCCGAAGCGGGATTTTCAGCGCAAGGCCCCGACCACGTACCCGGCACCAAGGAGAGGCGCTCGCTTTTCGTCGCGAAGAAACTCTGAAGCCCTATCGCTTCTTATACCTTTTTCCGGCGGAACGCTTCTTTTTCTTTCTCTTTTTTTCTTTCTTGCTTTTCTTGCGCGACGCGCTCTTCTTTTGTGTGGAAACAAGCCGGAGGTGAAGCTGGCGGTGCGCTACATCAACGGCGGCAACCTGCACCTCCACAACCTGGCCGATTCTGAACGTCCGCCCCGTACGTTCGCCCCGCACGAAGCCGTAGCGGGCGTTCACCTCCCACCAGTCGTCACCAAGGTCCTCAAGCGCCACCACGCCCTCGATGAGAAAACGCGGGCTTTGGACGAAGATACCGAAGCCCGCAACCCCTGTGACGATGCCCCCAAAAGTCTCCCCGATCCTCCCTTCCAGGAATTGAAGGACCAGAACTTCTCTGAGCTCCTCTTCGGCCGCCTCTGCTGTTTGCTCGGCCTCGGTCATGGCCTCTCCGAGGCGCTTGAGCTTTTCAAGGTCTGCAGGGGGCAGTTCATTGAACCGGCCGCGGCACCAGGCTTTGACCAGCCTGTGAATGGTCAGATCGGGATAGCGCCTGATCGGGCTTGTAAAGTGGCAATAGCAATCGCTTGCAAGGGCGTAATGCCCCATATCGATCGGAGAGTACTCCGCCCGCTGAAACGTCCGCAGAACCGCGAGATTCACAGCGAAGCTTTCGGGTGTTCCTTTGACCGACTCCAGCAGCTTCTGCAGTTCCTTTCGATCCGGTTGACGCGAGATCCGCCAGCCGGCGGCACCTGCAAAAGCGGCGAGCTGTCGGCCTGCAAGCGGGTCGGGCGGGGGATGTATGCGGCGGAGGAAAGGCCGTCCCGTGGCTGCAAGAAGGCGGGCTACCGCCTCATTCGCCTCGACCATGAACATCTCGATCATGGTGTGGGTATAAGAGGTGTCGGCGGGGACGGCGTCATAGACCCTGCCTTTCGAATCAAAAAGGAGCTCCACTTCCGGCAGATCCAGATGAAGCATGCCCGCTTCTTTCCTCCTCGCCTCGATGCGTTTTGCAAGATCGCAAAGATCGCGCAGGAGCTCCACTATTTGGGGCTTCTCTTCCAGGTCGCCGTCGATAATCTGTTGGGCTTGCTTATAGGTGAGACGCCTGTCGGAACGGACTATCGTCTCGGCCACCTCGGTCTTAGTGACGTTTGCGTTCCGATCGTAGGTGATGAACACGCTGACAGCGAAGCGCTCCTGATCCTCCTGGAGGCTGCACACGCCGTTTGAAAGAATCTCAGGGAGCATTGGAAGAACTTTGCGCGGGAAATAAACGCTTGTGCCGCGGTTGCACGCTTCCTCATCAAGCGGCGACCCTTCGGGTACGAATTGGGCGACATCGGCTATGTGAACCCCCAGGACCGCACCGCCGTCCGGGGTGCGGCGCATGCTCACTGCGTCATCGAAGTCGCGTGCATCAGGAGGATCTATGGTTATGGTCGGAAGCTCCGTTATGTCCAGGCGGCCGCGCTCCTTACGGACCGAGGCAAGCTGCTCGGAAAAGCCGCGCGCTGAGGAGCGAGCTACTTGGAGGGCCCGGCGGCTGAATTTCTCCGGAAAACCGTATGAGCGGATGACCGCAAGGGTTTCGACCTCAAGCAGGCCGCCTTTGCCGAGGGTTTCTACTATAACTCCCGTAGGCAATTCGCCCGATTCACCCCAATTGAGGATCTCGACCACGAGCTTCGAGCCCTCGGGCGGCGAAGCGGAAGATATGTCCCTGACCACAATGGGGCGGAAGAATGCGCTTCCCTCCGGAATCACAAACCAAGCGCGCCCCGCCTTCTGCAAGGTACCGACGAAACGGTTCCGTGCGCGCTGGAGTATCTTTACTATCTTGCCGGCGTAAGAAGTGCGGCCGTCTCTGTGGCGGGTGACCGTAACACGGGCTACAACAAGATCTCCGGTCATTGCACCGCCGGTCTGGTCGGGAGGTATGAAAAGGTCCGCGTGCACGGTGGGGGGCTCGGGTGTGACAAAACCGAATCCCCGCGGATTTTGGGTAAAGCGGCCTACGACCCGCTCCGGGAGCCCCGGGGGAAGCAGCGCGTCCCGCGCTCCCAGAACGATCCGGCCGGAGTCCCGAAGCTGTTTCACCGCGGCGCGGAACGTACCGTACTCGTCAGGGGTGACCCCCAGGAGCCGAGCTAACTGCTTCTCGGTCATGGGCCGCCAGTTGCGGCTGGCAAGGAACTTCAGAATTGCATGAACGTATTTTTCAGGCATAGCGGCCTCATTTTACCAGGAACGTTTCCCAGGGCGACCCCACGGCGGCCCTCTTGCTCGGTCTGAAGGCAGGAGGGTACGATCACGGCCATGCGCGAAGAGTTGGTTCACAAAAAAGAAACACAAAAATCGCGTCTCCACAATCTGCTGATTCTGGGAATCGCTGCAGGCGTGGCGGCGGGTGCCTTGCTTCATGAGGCCAGGGAACAGCACGCCCTGTACGAATCTGTGCTCTTTTGGCTGGACCTTGCAGGGAGCACGTTCTTTATGGGGGCACTGAAGATGCTCGTACCGCCTCTCATTATGGCGAGCATAATAAGCGGGGTAGTGAGCGTTGAGCGGGTAAGGGATCTGGGCAGAATCGGGTGGCGGATACTCTTCTACTACGTAGGGACCACCTGCGTAGCTGTTGCAATAGGGCTTGTGCTTGTGAGTTTGGCGGCTCCGGGCAGGTCGCAGGCTTCGCTTGCAATCCGCAAGAAGCGTGCTGAGCGAATCGAGCTCGAGGCGGTCCGCTACGAAAAAGAGACCGGCAAGCCGGCGCGGGCCGGTGAGCGCTATACCGTGGAGTTCCGGAGCTGGTTGTATGAGCGCGGCTCGGCTTTGCAGACGAGTGAAGAAGAACGGGCGCGTTGGAAAGCGCTTCTCCAGAGGGGAAGCGCCGGAGTAGGCGCTATTCTGCGCGACCAGCTCCTGAAGCCCATGCTTGAAAACCCGATCGCGGCGCTGGCTGGTGGAAACGCACTGGGAATAATTTTCTTTTCCCTCTTGCTCGGAATAGCGCTCGTGGTGGCGGGAGACCCTGCAAAGCCTGCAGCGGCTTTCTTTGAAGGCCTCAATGCGGCGATTTTAACACTGACCCGCTGGCTTATGGCTACAGCTCCTGTCTGCGTGTTCGCTATCGTCGCTTCGCTTGTTGCGCGGCACGGGCTTTCGGTATTCGCCTCTCTCGGTGGATATTGTGCAACCGTAATAGGAGGGATAGCTTGCCACACGGCTTTTCTTCTGGCGGTCGGAGCGTTTATAGCAGGCCGCGGTCCCGCCGTGCTTTGGAGAGGCATACGAGAGGCGTATCTGATCGCTTTTACTACGCGATCCAGCGCAGCCACGCTGCCGGTTACGATCCGCTGCGTCGTTGAAAGACTCGGAGTAAGGCCTCAGGTCGCGAATTTCACGTTGCCTGTGGGTGCTACAATGAACATGGACGGAACGGCCCTTTATGAGGGTGTTTCCGTTCTTTTCCTGCTTCAAATATACGGGGGGCTTGCAGATGTACCAGTGACTTTGGGCGGAGCCGCCACCCTTGTTGTCTTCCTTACCGCGGTGGCCGCAAGCGTAGGTGCTGCGGCGGTACCTAACGCGGGGCTTGTTACAATGGTGCTTGTGGCGAACGCTGTAGGCCTTCCCGTCTACTACATCCCGCTTATTTTTGCTGTAGATACGTTTCTGGACATGTTTCGTACGAGCACCAATGTACTGGGCGATGTGGTGGGCTGCTGCGTCATAGAAGCTTTGGAAAAGCGCAGCGAAGGCCCGAAAGCCGTGAATGAGACGTAATACAAGACGAAACAGAACAACAAAAGAGCTGTTGCAGCGCCGCACGGCTCTATGGTAGCCTTTAAAGTGAACCTTGGGGTCAGATAGGCAGATCGCCTTGGATCGCGGCGGCCCTGGAAACGGCTGCTTAGGTTCGGTTCGGGTGGGCACGTTGGGTGCCGCCGAGGCAGTACGACAGCGTGGGCAATCCGTGCGTGGTCCGTAGTACGGGAGCCGTTCGCCAGGCGATCTGCTTTTTTTAAACGGGGCAGGGAAGTGAGTGCGCACCGGCTTTCT
>CAZGYL010000139.1:0-10255 GCA_964529985.1 uncultured Planctomycetia bacterium
CGGCGGGAGGCGTTTCAGTCGATCATATCCTCTGTTTCCCGAACGTGCGCATCTCGGTGTACCTCCAGCCCTCCGCAGATGGACTGAAAGTCAAGTGGAAGTGTGAAGGTGCGGATCTTGTGGACGTATCCCCCGGTCCGGCCTCCCTGCCTCCCGTGAAGGTGTACGCGGGTTTTGGAAACGTGCTGGTCCGGCCGAGGGCTTTTCGCCTTTATGCAGACGGGCATCGTCTTTCAACCCGCTTCGTGGGGTTCACATACGAAAATGGGATCCACCTCGTTTTGGCCTGTTCCTTTCTGCCTTTGTATTTAGAGGTTGATCCGCACAGGAATTTGGGCACGATTCACGCTGATCATAATCCGGTCTTTGACTTTGTGTTGAGTGAAAGGAGCGCTTTTAAGGCCGCGCTCAAGTACAAGAAGACCGTCGAGGTTGAGCCTGCCTCCGGTGTTAAAGCCCTGGCCGGTCGTTTCGTATTCGATCTTTGGGGAGGGCGATACGGCGGAGCGGCGGAAGAAATCGAGAAAGCAGTCAAGTTCGGCCTGACAGACAGCGTAGTTGTTTGGCACAACTGGCAGCGCTGGGGTTACGATTACAGACTGCCTGATATTTATCCGCCGAATCCCGCTTTGGGCACCAAGGAAGAATTCCGGAGACTTGCCTCGGTCTGCCGCAAGCACGGGATCCTTTTCGCCCCGCACGACAATTACATAGATATTTATCCCGACTCAAGCGGCTTCGGGTACCACCTCGTTTGCCTGAATGATCGGGGCTATCCGATTCGCGCTTGGTACAACCGTTGGAGGGACGCTCAGTCCTACCGGTTTCGGCCCGACAAGTTTTTCCCCTTTCTTAAAAGGAACGTAAAGCTCCTGAAGGCCGATATTGCGCCGACGGCTTATTTTATCGATGTTTTCTCCTCGATAGGGCCCTTCCCGTATTTTGATCCGGAGCGCAGGAGATATTCCAGGCAGGAGACCGTGAGATATTGGGGAGAGGCGTTCGATTGGGTCAGGCGATACCTTGACGGCGCACCTCAAATAAGCAAAAGCGGGCACGACGCGCTGATAGGGCACCTGGACGGTGCTCAGACGAACCATTTGAGGGTGGATCCCGAAGGGAAAAGTCCTTTTACCTGGCACATCGCGTGTGAGGATGCCGAAAGGATTCCCTGGTTCGATTTGGTTTGGCATGATAAGTTTGTGCTCCACGGCGCCGGATACCCCGGCAGGTACGCAGGCGGTCTTCCCCTCTGCGAACACGGCTGGCAAAGCGATGACTACATAGTTACCGAAGTGCTGACCGGTCATCCGTCTCTGGTCTCAAGACCTTTCGGCCGAGCTGTGGTGAGAAAGTATTTTCTGTGGCATGACTTTGCAAAGGCTGTTGCGCTGGTTCCTTTAAGCGATGTGTCTTTCTTGAATAACGACATACATACCGTAAGGGTGGAGTATGAGAACGGAGCTGTGGTCTGGGTGAACCGAGGCGAGCGGAACTTGGCCGTTCGGGAAGTGGAAATTCCGCCGTACGGGTTTCTCGCGAAGCTCGGACACCGGCAGGCGGCGATCGCTTTCAAAAGCGGCCGGGTGGTTGAATGGTCTCAGAGCGCGAAGTTCTGGTACGCCAATGCAAGGAGCCAGGATGATCTCGGGAGAAATCTGATTCAACCGGAGGTGATCGAGGTTAGAAGGAAAAAGGGGGAGCTGACTCTGAGGATCAAGTGGTATCTTTCAGAGAAGGTCAACGAAAAACTGAGGGTTTTCGTCCACTTCGTACCCGAGGGCGGGGAGGAGATACGGTTTCAGGCAGATCACGCTTTTCCCGAAGCGGCGCCTCCTTTTGTAATCACGACCGGCAAAGCGAAGTTGCCTGCCGGCGCCGACCGCGGCGCTTATCGAATACTGGTAGGGCTTTTCAGATCCGGCGGAAAGAGGCTTCGGATCATGGGGCCTGACGTGGGGGGAAACAGGATTGATTGCGGTACCCTTTACTTTAGAGGGGGATTGGTGGAATTCTCGCGAAATTTTTCTCCCCGCAGGGTGTTTCCATTCCGCGGCCTTGTGGATTTCGGGTTTGCCAAAACGGACGGGTCGTTCGCTCTGAGCCGGAAAGAGGAGCGGTATGAACTGATCGCCCTTCCGGAAAGCAGGCCTTTTCGGGTTGTGATACCGAGGAAGCGTTTCCCGGATATTGAGTTTCGGAAGCGGTACACCGGAGAGGATCTCAGAGGAAAGAGGATCACCGTCCAAGCTGAACTGCGCGGGGAGGAAATAGCTCTCCGAATACCTCGCGGGCTTTTCCGTGTGGTTCTGCCCTGCAGATAATGCTCAGGTGGCTTTCCGTCAACGAATAGTCGTCCATTGCTCCGGGTGCACGTGTTGCCCTGCAGGAATCGATTCGGGAAGGCGGTAGACCGTTTCATTGCGGCGGTCCCAGAAGTAAAGGCGTGAAGGAGAAGGCTTTCTTGCGTCGCCGTCGGCCCAAAACGCATAAAAGCCGGGATCGGCTTTTACAGGCCGTCTTGCATAAGTGTGGTTGTATTTACTTTTTTGCGTAAGAAGAAAACAGCGCCGCCAAGTCGCTCCCTCATCAGTGCTTGACCAGACCGCCATTTCACCTCCTGGATTAAAACGCTGGGGCCCCGGTTCGGTGGGAGCGACAAGAAGCCAAGTTCCGTCCGGCAGGACGTACAAGGAGCCCATATCGTAGTTGTTGTCCGAAGTTGTAATCGAACGTATCTCCCACTTGCGGCCTGTCCAATGGGCCGTGCGCCAGATCCGGGGGCCGTTTCGCGGACCTGGCTTGAAGCCCCGGCTTGTCAAAAACAGGATTATGGGCCTTCCGAGCCTGTCGAAGTTGAGATCTTTGAGGTAAACAAGCAATCCTTCCGTTTCATAGCGGTGCACCAAGGTCTCACCGTCCTGGGGATCGGTAAGCGGAAGCTTTACCGGCTTTCCTGCGGCCGTGCGCCAAGAGCGGCCGAAATCGCTGCTTTCGATGTAATAAAGATTTGTGCGGGCGTTCAATCCACCTTGCTCAGGGTGGTAATTGAACGCCGTTCCGATCTTAAGCCCCCGCCTGCAGCTTACTTGATAGTGGCCTCTGGCCATCGCTGCAAGCAGCCGGGGTTCGGACCAACCGGTCCCATCGGCGCTTGTACTTACGTGCAGAAGCCTCCTTCCTTTTCTGTAAAGCGTGTGGAGCAGAAGGAAGCCTTTCTCCGGAATATACCACACCTGTGGGTACGAAAAATTCGTCGTGCGTATGAGTTTAAAGGCTTCGCAACTGTAAGGCCGGAGACTTCTGTAAATGTAAGAAGGGCGTACGGTGCCGTGTGAGCTTACAAAAACCCACAGGTAACCTTTTGAATCGATGCTCAGAACCGGGTTGTCATGTGCGTCGCGCGTGTTTTTTGTACAAACTACAGTGGGACGCGGCACGGTTCGGCTGCGGTGATCATAAAAGCCCGCCATTGCCTGCAGCTTGCCCGAGGGGCCCATGCGGGAAACGCCGCCGTAGACAAAAAATGTGCGGTCGACCTCGGGTGCGTAAACGGCAAGAGGAATGTGCTTTGCGCAGTAGGTTCCAAGGCCGCCGCTGTACTTGTAAATGTAAGGAGGCCCTACTTTTTGGTTGTAGTACCAAATGCCGCGGTACCCCGCGGCTTTCTCCGAAGAGATCCGTACGCTTTCAGTGTGTACCGCTCCGCCTTGTGCGATCGAAATAAGCCTGAAACTCAGCACACACAATGCAAGGTTGCAAAAGATCCAAACTCCGGTAAGCCTGAGCATCGCCACCTCCCTAAGAAGGGTTTTTCAAATGCGAGTCTGGCAGGCAAAGCGCGGGCTGTCAACGGCCCGTGCCGGAAGGCGTTTCCGGCCCTTTTCACCCGCAGGCCCGGTGCTATTATATGAATGCCGAGCCGGCCTCGGTCATCCGGAAACTCGATCCAAAAGCGCAGCAAAGAAAGGTCAAAGCGGTATGAGCACAAGAAGTCTCTCGGGAAAGATCATTTATCTGACAGGCGCAACGCGCGGAATAGGGAGAGCCGTTGCACTCAGGCTTGCTCCTGAAGGCGCCCTGCTTGCTTTGTGCGGCCGAGATAAGGCCGCATTGGAGGAAGTTAAGTCCGAAGCCCTTCGCTTAGGGGCCCGTTCGGTTTTCAGCCGGGCCTTTGATCTGAGAGATGAAGGCGCCGTAGAGAGCTTTTACCAAGGCGCATGCAAGGAGTTGGGGCCGCCCGATATCCTGATAAACAACGCGGGATACAACGAAAGGAAGGCCTACTTGTGGGAGACGACCACCGAGGAATTCGATCGTATGGTTGCTGTAAATCTCCGGGCGCCTTACCTGCTCATGCGGCTTGCTTTCGGCCATATGAAGGAGAAAGGTGGTGGTCATGTGGTGAATATACTTTCTACGGTATGCCATTTCGACAATGAGCGCATGAGCATATACACAGCTACGAAGAAAGGCCTTCAGGGGCTTACGGATGTCTTCCGCAAGGAAGCCCGGCCGCATAACATAGCGGTCACTTCGATCTATCCAGGCGGGGTGGACACGGATTTCAGACCTCAGAAGCGCCCTGATTACATGAGGCCTGAAAGTGTGGCCGAAGCGGTGGTCGCGGTCCTGAAGGCTCCGGAAGATCTGATAGTGCATCACCTGACCTTCCGGCCTCAGGTTGAAACCAACTTTTGAACGCTTGAAAAGACCGTGGCGAAGGCACCTGCCGGAAGAACCTCCCGAGACAAAACAAAGCGCACCTGCACCGCCCCGCACGTCCGCATAGAGCTCTGGAAGGCCGGCGGAAGAGCTGCTATGGTGATAGACGAAGCACTCAAACAGGAGGCATTACGAACCATGAAGGAACCGGTAGTTAAGCGTAGAGTTTTCGGCAAAGCGGCTTTCGGTGCACTTGCCGCCGGCGCGCTTCGTGCGGCGGGGAGCGGAACGAAAGGACTTATCTATCTCGGTGGGCCTGTTTTCGTCAAGAGCGACGACCCCGAGGTGCTTGCACGTGCACACCGTAAGCTGGGTTACCGTGCGGCTTACTGTCCGCCGTTGGCTCTCAATGACAAAGAGCGGATCCGTGCCACTGAGAAAGCTTTTGCACGCAACGGTGTAGTGATCGCTGAGGTAGGCAGGTGGGTGAATCTGCTTGATTCGGATCCCGAAAGGCGCAAGCGGAACCTCGAGTATGTGACAGAAGGTCTCGCTCTGGCTGATGAGGTGGGTGCGCGTTGCTGCGTGGACATAGCAGGCTCTTTCAACAAAAAGGTTTGGTACGGCCCTCACCCGGACAATCTCAGTGAGCGCTTTTTCGAAGCGGCTGTTGAAAACGCACGCAAGATCATCGACGCGGTGAAGCCCAAACGTGCTGTTTTTGCCTACGAGATGATGGGCTGGGCGCTTCCCGACAGCCCCGATTCATACCTGCGCATGCTTAGGGCGGTCGATCGAAAAGCTTTCGGCGTTCACCTGGATCCGTGCAATCTGGTAAATTGCCCGCGGCGTTTCTGGCGGAATGCGGATCTTATCAATGAGTGCTTTGATAAGTTGGGGAAATGGATAGCAAGCTGCCACGCCAAGGACCTTTCCTGGGAAGTGGAAATGAATATCCATTTCCGGGAGGTTATTCCGGGGACGGGAGCGCTCGATTACGCGACCTATCTGAAGCGGCTTGCCGAACTTCCTCAGGGTGCGCCGCTTATGCTCGAGCATCTCAGAGGCCCGAAACAGTACGATCAAGCACGCCGCTACATAATGTCCGTAGGCCGGCGGCTGGGACTGAAATTCTAGGACTTAGGTCTCTGCGCGATTTTTAGAAGCGTTTTCGGAGCGGTCTCTACAATCCGGGGTTCACCCCAACAGACCCAATCGGAATTCGAGTTGTCTGCAGGCCCCACGTCCGCCTTCAGACGCAGGAAAAGCGGCTTTCCGCGATACGGGGTAAGGTCCACAGAGAGTTTCTGCCAGCCGGGCCTTTTAACCAGGTGTTCAGCGAGTTTTGTGAGCTTGCCGGGTTCCGGACCCGCCCACACGGAAAGAGAAGCGCCGTCCGACACGTCGCCTCCGTCTGCAATGCCCACCCAGGTTACAAAGCGCGCGGGCCGCTGGGGGAGAAGGAGAGGTCCTAAGTCAACGGCCGTATAGCCGACACCTCCCCGATAGGGTGGGTGTGTGAAAAGGCAGCGCTTGGAAAGGCCGCCGCACTTTCTGGTCGTCACGTAACAGCTTGCACCGGTTGCAGGATCTCCGCTGCGCTCAGTCCCTCCTCTAAAACACACAACCCAACGCCTGGGTGTCGATCGCGAGAGAAGATCCCATAGAACTTCAGATTCAGCCTGTTTCTTGAAAGGAAATCCGAAAAGATCGCCCTTCGCAGGCACTTTTTCTTCTGCTTTGCAAGTTAAAAGCAGACGGCTTAAAAGATGACTGAGTGCTTTTTCGCCCGAGAGTTTGAGCCAAGGAGGAAGCGGCAAGCGGGTTTCGCCCCATTTTTCAAGAAGGAAGCTCGGATTTTGGTCGGGGAGACGGAAAGACGCCGCCGTGGGAAAGAAGGAGGCTTTGAGCCGGGCGGGAAGGAGGAAGTAAAGGGCCGATTCTCCGGTCGGGGTCTGCGCGTATAAAGTGAGCCAGACGGGCTTTTCTACAGGCGGGCCTACCGGGATCGAAAATTCAATCGGACCTGCGCCCGCCTTTCTTTTTACTTCAGTTCCCCACGGTTCAAGCACGGCTCTTACTGCACTTGCCTTGATGCCGGGAGGCAATGAAACTGCAAGGTTGAGTTTGCCTTCAAACACCGCAACGGGCGCTCCGAGAGCGTTATGCCAGGTAACTTGCAGAGCCGCGGGAGCCCGAGTCCCCGAGACTTCATATCTGACGGCCTCTTTGCGCGCAGCGAAAAAACCCACCTCAGAGCCGTTTCGTACCTGAGCCGCACCGAGGTAAGCGCCTTCGGCCGAGTACGCTTTTGCTTCGACGATTCTGAGCGGCTGCGAAAGATCCGGTGAGCCGGGCGGAAGCGTCCCAGGTGCTGCTCCGCCGAGGCCGATCCACCGGTTGCCGCCTGCATCGATAACTTCAAAGCACCCTGCGGCTTTCTGCCTTACGGCGATAGCGCCGCGGCAGGTAACGCCGAACGGGAAGCTGCAGGGGCGATCCCTTGCATCGACGTACAGAACCTGCTGCGAAAGCGATACATCAACGCGCCTTGTCCCGAAAAGCCCGGAGTAAACAAAGACATTGGGGCCTACCGCTAAGTAGCCCCACTTCGGGAGAACAGCAGTACAGCCCAAGTGTTTTTTCACAGCAGCCTGCGCTTCCTTGTCCCCAAGGATCCAAACCGCGTCATCTCCGTTGATCCACAGGCGCAACCCGTTTTGATAAGCTACAGCCAACCTGCTCCTGCGCCACACGCCGCTCGAAAGCGCTCGGGAGACGCTTACGAGCTCATCGCGCTCTGGATCGTGATACTCAATGGAACTTACAGGTACAAGGGCGTAGGCGCTTTGCACAGGCTGGAGCATGTAGTAAGACCTGCAGGTACGGCGCACTCCGTAGCGTTCCTCTACAAGCCACCCGATATGCCCGTAGGCAAGGGTTGCAGCAAGGAAATGGTCGATCGCGGCGTCTATATTTTCCGGTTTATTCCACTCGGAGCCTCGAAGGAAACGCGAGGTCCAAGGCATTCCGATGTCGCACTCGCGTGGGTGAATTTCTCTGAGATCAAAGACGGGAAGCAGAGGGAAGGTGCTGAGATCCACTCCTGTGTAGCACAGGCCGTAATTCCCTGTTGCAAGGCCTGCGTACATCCACTGGTACGTTCCCTCAGACCAAGTGGGGCCGTAAACGGATTGGTCATGAAGCAGTAGCTCTCCATACAGGTAAAAGGTCTGAGCGAAAGTGCCGGCTCCCGGCACACGGTGGTCGAAGTCACAGTAATGCCAAGGAGCGGCCGCCGTGTGCACATCGGTATAAGCTGCGTTCGTTCGGAATTTGGCCTTTATCTTAGGAGCGTAGAATCTGTCGAAAACAACCGCTTGCGCGGGTTTAAGGGCGTAGCAGCGCGGCCATGCCGTACGCCATTGGCCCTCGGGCGTGCGCTGTACGAAGTCGGGGTTCCAGTTGGAGTTTACAGGTGCGAAGTCCGTGTAATTGGTGTAAAGTCCGGCAAGCCAGCCCAGAGACTTCTGGTGCGCAATGTAACGCTTCAGCGCCTGATCGCCTCCCTTTTTCGGAGCCGAGCGGAGCCTCAGTGTGAAGCTTTCGCCTCCGTCTCTCCATGTAATCTCGTGATTAAGCTGCGTGAGGTAGCGGATCCCGTAGCTTCGAAGCCGCCGTGATCGCGCCATCTCGCGGTCGTAGTCGCTCGGTCCCCAAGTTTCCTGCCAGAGGCGTTTCCCGGCCTCCCGGCCGTGCGGTGACGGAGGGTTCGCTATACGCGGGAGCACCTCTTCATAGGCCGGTGAAACGGTTACGAAAATGCGTTCAAAAAGATCGTTCCGCTTGCCGTCGGTTTTAGCGATATAACGCAGGCCGCCGTTAGGGGACGCCCAAAGCAAGCCCGAGGAATCCGGTTCGAGCTTGGGATCGGAGAAAGGCAGTGAGGCGTTGCTTCGGTACCAGTCAGGCCAGAGGGAAAGAAAAAGAAAAGGCCCTCCTTTCGGCCTGCAGAGAAGTACGCAGGGATCGCGCTCCCGCAGCCCGTAAGTGACGTACGGAATCGGAGTAAGCTCAGCCCGTTCGAAAGGCCCCGCTTCTCCGAAGGTAAGCTCAGTTGCGCGCCCTCCCCTGCAGATAACGTCCCAGAGAAGCGACTTCTGCATGATACGGAAGCGATATATGACCTCAGGACCGCTTCCTTTGCGAAGCTTAAGCTGGAGAGTGCCTTCCGAAAGGCTCATTGAGAGAAGCCGCCACTTGCCTTCAACACCTTCCAGCTTAACGGCCGCGCCCTTGAGGATTTCAACAGGATTCGACTTGTTCCAGGATGCTGTGACCACAGGCAGGCCCGAGCTTTCCTCCAGTCGGATCCGATAGGCGAGCATGCCGTCCGCCCCGCGGTACAGGAATCGCACTCCCTCAGCCCCGTTGCGTATTTCGTTGGTGAAAGAAGGGGTGAGATTTGCAGGCAGAATGGTTTCTTCGCGTGTCGGGAAAGGCAGTTTCCCCGCTCCTGTATTAAGCCCCGGGTCTTGGCCGGGAAAGAGCTTGAGATTCCGTTTCGGCCGGGGAGGGAAGGAAAGCGGTTTAAGCTCCTCCTTCGTGAAGCGGAAAGACTCAAAGAAAAGGCTGCGCTTGCTTTTGTTGGGAGGACCTGAGATCTCGATACCTCGAAGTGACACTGCGCCCAGAGCACCTTCTCTCGTAAAGCGCTTGTGCACGAGAAACCATTCTTTCCAGCGCACTCTTGTTAAGAATTCTTTTCGTATTTCACCTACCGGGCCCTCAACAAGAAGCGAGATGTCAAGCTGCGGAGTTGAAGGATCGGGACGCCAGCCCCAGTTATTCCCGTAGCACCAAAACTCGCAGCCCCGGGCCTCCTTCGGTATGGGGATGGGGGCGGGCGGCCGAATGACAAGCTGAAGCTTCGGGCCTGTCGAGCGATAGGTGAGACGTGCAGTCGGATCACCGGCCGACCACAAGACCTGTTCGGTTGTAGACCGAAGTTCAGCTTCGCAGCCCGGGCCGAGCTCAAGCGACCAGCCTTTCATGTCATTGAAGCGAAACAGCGTATCTGCAGGCTCTTTGCGTCCTGCCCAAACGATCTCGTAAGGCGGTTCGCCTCCTGCGCTTTCAACACCTGCGCGGGCAGGTACCGTACGGAGCGGCTGCTTTTCCGCGCACATAACAGGGAGCACGAAGAAAAAGAGAATCTCAAGCATGTTGTCCTCCGCAGTGGAAAGAACGGGCTTGCACTTACGGGAACATTCTAAGCATTGGGCGGTGCGCCGGCCATACACTGCAGCCGTTGAACCTGAAGAGGGCGCACCGGCGGATCACCTTCCAATTTGCTCCTTACAGCCCAGTTGATCCCCTTGACAGGAAGTGCTCGGTGTGGGGTCTGAACCGCAGTCGGGGAAAGGCGGGGGCAGGTCGCCTGCGCCGGCGAAAAGATACATCAGCGTGGCCACGACATCTGCGATATTGATCTTATCGTCATCGTTGGCGTTGCATGCCTCCAAGCAGATGGGTTCAGGTCTTCCGCTGAAAAGTATTTCCAGAAGTGCGATCGCATCGGCAATGTTCG
>CAZGYL010000140.1:0-10223 GCA_964529985.1 uncultured Planctomycetia bacterium
CCGTTGTAAACGGTTTTACGGGTTCGAAGATCTGGCCGTTTCTTTACTCGTTCCCGCCGGTAAGCGATCAAATGATCGAAGAGGGGTTTAAGGATTTCGCAGAGAAGTGGAATCCGATTCTTGATGTTTTTGCCGAGAACGGGATCAAGTTCGCGCTTGAGGTGCACCCCACTGAGATCGCTTTTGATTTGATCACCGCCAAGCGTGCGGTTGAAGCTGTGGGCGGGCGGCCTGAGTTCGGATTCAACTTCGATCCCAGCCACCTGCAGTGGCAGGGTTGCGATCCGGTGCTTTTCATACGCGAGTTCCGCGACCGTATTTTCCACGTTCATATGAAAGACTGCGCGGTCAGGCTTAACGGGCGCGCAAGCATTCTCGGCTCGCACCTTAACTTCGGCGCACCCGAACGCGCTTGGGACTTCCGCAGTTTAGGCCGCGGGGATGTCGACTTCGAGGAGATCGTTCGCGCGCTTAACGAGATCGGCTACAACGGGCCTCTTTCCGTTGAATGGGAAGACAGCGGTATGGACCGCGAGCACGGTGCGCAGGAGGCCTGTGAGTTCGTGCGGAATTTGGACTTCAAGCCGTCGGAACGGGCCTTTGACGCGGCCTTCGAAGAGAAAGCTTAGGAGGTGGTCATGAGTAACGGTGCGTTGCCGAGGTACATAACCGAATGCACCCCGAAAAAGCCGGAGGAGCGGGTGCCGTGGTACAAGAGTACGGCGCCGAGTTACGCCGGCATTTTCCTTTGGGTGGTCTTCTACATGGAGATCCCCACATTTCTGCCGAAGCTTGGATCAAGCGGAATCGGGCTTGCGCTTGTTGCTCTGCTTCTGGCCGGGCTGCTCTGCCATTTCCTTTACTACTTGGTCCCGGGGCTCCTCGGCATGAAGACCGGCTACCCGCTGTACGTCGTTGGTTCCTCGACCTATGGAACTGCAGGCGGGTTTCTGATGCCGGGCCTGCTTATGGGGCTTCTTCAGTTCGGCTGGCTTGCCGTGAATACCGCAGTCTCTGCGGACTTCATCCTACAGGCGTTCGGGCAGCCGGCGGCGATTTCCGGCGGGAAGTTCGTAGGCGGGGGTCCCGTTTTCACCGTTGTGTGCATAGTGTGGGCTTTGATCGCGGTAATCGTAGGTGTGCTTGGGATCAAGTACATTGCAAGGGTGGCGAGCATCCTGCCGATCGTGCCCCTTCTCATGCTCCTTATCGCCTTTTTTATGACCGTGGGCGGTATCGCCAAATACCAAGCCCCTGCCCCTGAATCCGGGACGCTCCTTCCTTTCTTGGGCCTTATCGGTATGGTGATCGGCTTTTTCGCCACTGCAGGTGCCGCCGGGGTTGACTTCGGCATGAGCAACCGCAATTCAAAGGATGTTCAACTCGGCGGCCTTGTTGGAATCGCCCTTGCGATTCTTGTAACCGGCGGCCTTGCCGTGCTTATTGCAGCAGGTGCGAAAGGGCTGCACCCCGATCTTCAAGACTTGCGCTTCGATACGGTGATCAAGAGCGGTATCGGCGGGTTCTTGGCCTCCTCAATGTTCATCCTCTTTGCAATTGCAAGCTTTGCTCCGGCCTGCTTCTGCACCTTCATTGCGTCAAACAGCGTGGGGACCATGTTTCCCCAGATTCCCAAGCTGGCAAGCGCGCTTACAGGCGCGGTTGTGAGCATCATTCTGGCAGCAACCGGGGTGGCCCTGAACTTGGTGGGGGTCTTTACGATCATCGGTGCCTCTTTCGGCCCGATTTGCGGTGCCATGGCCGCCGATTACCTGCTTAGCGGTTGCAAGTGGGCCGGCCCGAGAAAGGGAGTCAACCTCGCCGGTTACATTTCGTGGGCCGTTGGATTCGTTGTTGCGATCCTGCCGATGATTTCAGAGAAGTGCGAGTGGATACAACCCGCGCCTCTGATCGCTTTTGTCATCGGCTTTGTCCTGTATGCGGTCCTGGCCAAGGCAGGGCTTGAGCCTGAACCCGTTCGGCTCGAGGAACAGAAATAGAGCCGCTTTACGGCACGGCCCAGCGACGCCCTCAGTGCGGTATCTTTACCCTGCCGCGCTGAGGGCGTAGTATTTTTCTTCACAGAGAACGATCAACGTAAGGAGCACGCAGCGGCCATGACGGAAGCTCTTACGTCGGGTTTCAGAACCACTCTTGAGAATTTCACAGGTCCTCTGGACCTGCTGCTTTACCTGATTCGAAAGAATGAGATCGATATCCTGGACATCCCCATAGCCGATATCCTGGCTCAGTACGAGGAATACGTTAAATTCCTGCGCGATATCGATGTAAACGCGGCCGCCGATTACCTGGTCATGGCTACGACCCTCATGGAGATAAAGTCCCGCATGCTCCTGCCTCAGGCGCCGCCCGAGGAGAGCGGGGAGGAGCTTGAGGATCCGCGCGAGGACCTTGTACGCCAGCTCCTTGAGTACCGCAAGTACAAAGAGCGGGCGCTTGCGCTTGCTGCGCGCTTGGAGGAAAACGCCAGGCGTTTCAAGCGTCCTGTTGCAGCAAAAGACTTGCGGGAGCTTGACAGCCTTGAGCTGGGGAAGGTCTCGGTTTGGGACTTGGTCACAGCGTTCCTGCGGGTGCAGAAGGCTATCGGCGCCGACGCTCCTTCCGAGGTGGTGTACACCGAGCGCCCGCTTAGCTTTTACATGGAGCTCATTCAGGACACCTTCACCGCTAAGGGCGCTGACACCGTAGCGTTTGTAGATCTTTTCTTGGATCGCGGGCCGATAGATCGATATACGCTGATCGGGATTTTTCTTGCGGTTCTTGAGCTTGTAAGGTTGGGCGCATTGGGTGTGGATCAGAACTCCGAGGGAGAGATCACGGTCACGCGGCGAATGGAGGATCTGACAAGCTGCCTTGACAGGCCGAGCCTCGAGTCCGAATCGGCTGCACCTGAGGCGAACGGGAAGGGCGCGGAGGAGCCCTCCGGCGGGGGAAACGGGCAGAGTGCGGAGGGCCGAGAATCGTGAAGATCGTCTTTGCAGGTGCGGGCCCTTTCGGGTTGCCGGCGCTTGAGGCCCTGGCGGAGGAGCGTGAAGTCCGGATCCTCAAGGTCTACACAAAGCCCGACCGGCCGAAGGGCAGAGGCAGGGTCAAGAGCCCGACTCAGGTGGGCGAAGCTGCAGCCCGGCTCGGCCTGCCTTTAAGCAAGCCTGAAAGCTTAAGAGAAGTTGAAGAGGAACTTAAGGAGCTTAAGCCGGATATTCTTCTTGTCGTTGACTACGGAGAAATCGTTCCGGACTCGATTCTGAAAATCCCCGAGATCGGCCCTTTCAACATTCACGGCTCGCTTCTGCCGAGGTGGCGGGGTGCGGCCCCGAGCGCCTGGGCTGTAAAGGCGGGCGACACCGAAAGCGGTGTTACGATTTTCCGCTTGGTCAAGAAGCTCGATGCAGGTCCGATTTTATGTCAGAAAAGAGTGCCGATTCTTCCTGACGATACGGCTGAGACCCTTGAGAAAAGACTTGCTGAAGTCGGAGCCCTATTACTTCTTGAGGCACTGCCCCGCTTGCGTTCAGGTGATTTCACATTGAAGGAGCAAGACCCCGCCCTTGTTACTTTTGCACCGAAGCTTAAGAAACAAGACGGCCTTATCAGGTGGGAAGAGCCCGCTGCTTCGGTTGAACGTCACATTAGAGCTATGCAGCCGTGGCCTCGGGCGGTGAGCTTTCTCCAGAGAAGGGTTGGGGAGCCGCTCCGCGTGATATTCTTGCGTGTGACTCCTTTGGAAGAGCGCCCGGAAGGTGTGCAGCCCGGTACGGTCGTATCTGTGGGGAAAGACGGATTCAAGGTGGCTTGCGGCCGGGGTGCAGTCGAGGTCAAACGCCTGCAGCCTGCGGGCAAGCGCCCGATGGAAGCTTCGGAGTTTCTGCGGGGACACCGCATAGAGCCGGGCGATCGCTTTTCAGCGGAAGCCCCGGAGGGATTTTGATAAAGGGGATTCAAAAGGCAAAGCGCGCCTATTTCAAGGTAAAACCACGTTGGCGCTTGAGCCTGTGGCTTTGGCGCTGCAGGAACCGCCTTTCTTTGCTTGTAAGGCTGCTTATTCCTGATTTGTTTATCTTGTGGAGGATCGAGTCAAGGAGCTGAGCGTCTTTTACGCGCTGGAGGTGCTCGCGTTCCTGGCGCCTTTTGCCCCACCAATTTCGGATCTTACCGAATAACCTGCGCCGGTGGTAAAGCCCGGCGTAAAGGGCGGGAGTCTCTATCCACTCACCGTCAACCACTTCAGCGACACGAAAAGCGCGCTCGTAATAAATAACCGAAAGCAGGAGCAACGCGGCGCCGAGACCGAAAAGCGGCGTGCCGCCCAATACCACAACCACCGTGCCCCCGAGCCCCAAGAAGAAAGCTGCTGAAAGCGTAATTGCAGTCGCTTTGCTGAAACCCACAAGGCGCCACAGGATGCTTTGCCACAGCCTGCCTCCGTCGGTAAGAAATGCAGGGAGGAGGTTTGCAATAAGCAATAATTGATTCAGACACAGGAAAAGCGTCAGGTAGTCGGTACGCGGCAGGGGCCATAACGGTACCGGAAAAGAGCCGAGAGCCCAGGGAAGGAAAAGCAGGAGCACAGCGAGGTGGAAAAGCGGTCCTGCGGCTGCTACCAGAAGCTGCGTGAGAGGCTGCAGCGGAGTTTCAGCTTCGGCAAGTCCCCCGAGGGGCCAAAGAATGATCTCTTCGTGATAGCCTCCGAAGGTGCGGGCCGCAGCCCAGTGCATGCATTCGTGCAGCAGGCTGAGTACAAAGAGCATGAGGCACAGTGCGGCGGCCCATGCAGGATCGCCGCTCAGAAGGGCTGCTGCTCCCAGCAAAGCGGGAAATGAGATATGCAACTTGATCGGCACTCCCCCGAGGGCGCCCAAGGGGAGCCCTGCGTTGCGCAAGGCCTGCAGAATTCGGCCGATCATGAACCCGCTCCCGCTTTCTTTAAGGTACCACCCCCATTTTAGCGCCGGTTGGGGAGCACTTCCACCACAATGCCGGGACTGGGGAAGGGCCGCAAAGGGTGGGCCTTCCGGCGCCTCTTACCGCGAGGTGCTCCCCACGCAGACAAGACTCCCGTCTGTAAGCGAGATGAAAAGCTTATTGTATGCAGCCGCCATGCCGTCAAAGACAGGGGGTGCCGGAAGCCTGAGGTTCGTGGTTTCAGTGCCGTCCTCCGTTGAGACCGCAAGAAGCAGGGCTCCCAGTTTGCCCTGGTAGGCTAAGTCTTGCTTACGCAGAGTTACAAGGATCGAAGGATCCCCTATCCGCCTGAAAACTTCCTCTTCGTCCATGACGTCAGGGGGACCGGCGGCAAAAAGACGGTCGCCTGCAAGCACAAGTGCCCGAACGAAGATCGGAAGGTCCTTTGTCCAAAGGTGCTCAACAAAGTACCTCGTCTGCGAGCCTGGTCCTCTGCCCGTGAAACGTACGGCTTTGCCCGACACTCCGCGGACGAACGAGGCACCTTGAAGCTTGCCGTTGTTCTTGTTGCCCGAGAAGTCCCGGGCGTTGCCTTTGTCGAATGTGTACCAGAGAACCAAGCCCCCGCGTGGTCCGCCTTCAGCCGGAGCTTTGTACAACAAGCCTATTTCTTCAGCGTCAAGAGCCCTGTGGTAGATCCTTATTTCGTCAAGCGCACCTGAAAAGGCGGAAGGTGAGCGATATCCACCCACAGTGGTGCGGTCGTCGCAACCAAGCTGCATGCCTTCAGCGGGGTTTGCAGCAAGAAGGCCGGGCGCCTTTCCTGCAGCAACTTTTTGGCCGTCTACATAGAGGGTCATCCGGCCCCCTTGGTCCAAGACCGCCGCAAGGTGGACCCAGCGGCCTTTAGGGAGGCGCCGGGTGGAAACGATTTCCGTCAACTTCCCGCTGGTCCTGACGGCAAAAGCAGGCTGCCGGCGTTTCAGGTACAGGGCATAGCCGTGGGCTTCTCCGCCGTGAGCCAGGATCACTCCGCCGGCCCCTTGCGCTTTCACCCAAGCCGAAATCGTTATAGGAGTTTTTTGTGGATTCAAAGAGGGTGATTTTTCAACTGAAAGGAAAGAAGGTTTCGCCTGCTCCTTGGTCTGACCGCTCCATACGGTCTTGTGGGCGGCGAAGAGCTGGTGCTCAAGCGGTGTCGTCCACCGGTAGTATTTTGGTTTGCGGCCGAAACCGTAAACGATCTTCTCATCAACAGCAAGAATCTTGCCTGCAGGAGTCACCCTTCCCGCCAGAAAATAGCCGCACCAGCCGCTTACGAATGAGCTGCCGTAAAGCCAGTACGAGCGGTGCCAGCCTGCATCGTCCAGGAAACCCGTCGGGCAGAAAAGGTGAACGAATTTGGGGTTCTGCACAGGAGGCGGCGCTCCGGCATCCGCATCGCGGCCGCGTGGAATCGGTTGCAACGGCAGGCGTTTGCCCTTGAGTGAGAAAGGCTGAGACCGCATGTAAATGTATTTACCGTCGCAGGAAAGAATGTCAGGCAGCCCTACGGGCATGTTGAGCCAACTTACGTAAGCTTGAAGATCCTTGCCGGTATCCGGATCCTTTTCGTTCAGGATCTGAACCGAACGCACTTCTCCTGAAATGGGATCAAGCCGCCAGAACCAAAGACCGCCGTCAAGGAAAGCCGATCTTCCAGCTACAAAGTAAAGGTTTTCTTCGTATATAAGTACGCTTCCGCTTACAGGCCAAACTGACTCTATCCTTCCGAAGGAAGAAAGCCTTTCGTCAAACGGCGCGGCCAAGAAGCGCCAAACGAGTCTGCCGTCCTCAGCGCGGAGGCAATAGACGCGGCCGTCACGGCAGCCGAAGTAAACGCGCCCTCGATACACCGTCGGAGGCGAATCTATGGGGCCCCCGGCAGTATACTTCCACTGGATTTCCCCTTTGTCACAGTCAAGCGCGTAAAGTGTGTGCTTATCGACTTCGGCGACGAAGACTTTGCCGTATGCGACGACCGGGCTTGTCAGCCGGCCCTCAAGCCGTTTTCTCCATTTCACACTGAGGTCGCCGCCCGGCACCTCACAGGAAGCCTTTCCGCTTCGAGCCGCATCATGCCTGTAAGTGGGCCAGAGGCCGGGGTCTTGCTCTGCTTCAGATACTTGTCCGTAAGCAGGTCCCTTTTCCAAGCGTTCCCCGTTCGTCAGCTCCCTGAGCTTTCGGGCATCGCGGCCGCCCGGTGCCAGGGCGTTGAATCCGGATTGCTTCGTTTCCAGATAGCAAGCGCACGGGTGAGGAGGAGCGTAAACGAGGCCGTTTGCAGGCATGACACCGTAAAGACAGGCCCCGCGGAACCAGTAGTTGGGGGTCCAGTGGTGTGTGCGCGTGTCAATGAATTCGGTTCCGGCCCGGGCTACAAGAAGGTAGTAGTCGGTCGCCTTGCCCCTGTAGCAGCGGTGGTGGAACCAGTAGGTTTTCACATCGGGCGGAAACTCGCATTTCACCTCACCGGTGTAGGGATCCCTGCCGGTGAAAACACCGATTGCTCTGCCGCTTGTTGTTTCACCCGTCCAAACAAGTCCGTTTGCAACAAACAGGTCTTCAGGCGAGCGATACCCCGAAGGCGGGTGATAGGCCTTCCAGAGCTTCTTGCCGCTTTCAAGCGACAAAGCGGTCATGGTATCGGTGCCTCCCATGTACCATGATCCTGTTTGGTTGCCTGCGGTTTCTCCCCCTGAGAAAAGAACGATGTCGCGGTACACAACGAGCGTAGGCAGGTAAAACGAACGAATGATTCGGCAACGTGGAACGGGTTCAGAGCGCCAGAGCACTTCCCCGGTGCGCCCATCGAGGCAAACAACCCGCTCGCCGTCGTGAAAAACCACGCGCCCGCTTGAAAAAGCCAAAGTGCCGGGCAGTATGCGGGTCTCAACCTGCCACAGCGTCTGTCCGGTTTCAGGCTGAATCGCTGTTATTTTGCGCGGTTTTTCATCCCACCACTTGCCGCCGTAAGCGGTTTTAAGCTTCGCGGGATCAGCAAAGGGGGGAGGAGGAAGCTGCGGGTTGACAAGTGCGAGCACCAACTCCTCAGTTGCAAGGATTTCTTCCGTGGCTTTGGTCTGCGGAAATGTCCTTATTGTTTCCCCTGTAGCCGCATCAAGGACGCTTATGGGGTCATCCAAGGCCAAGGTTACGTAGACGCGGTCTCCGAGCGCTACAAGACGCCGCGGCAACTGGGCCGGGCCGCTTTTAAGCGGCCAAAGGTGCATGTGCCAGTTGCGCAATCTTCGTTTCCAGAGCACGACCCCGTTGAAGGCATCGCGGGCCACCAACGTCCACTTCGGGGGCAGGAGAATCGAAATCCGAGATCCTTCATCCTCGATCGAGAATACGCGGCCTCCTGCCGAAACGACCGCATTTACGCTTGACATTCTATCGTGGTGCCTGCTGTAGCGGGGCGCCGCGATCCATTGAAGGCGTTTGGGCGGGGCGACTTTCTTATCATGTGATACAGCGTTGTTTGAGGGATCATGAAGGTAATGGGTCCATTGGTCGATTTCCGCAGGCCAAGGTTTGGTCCAAAAGGACCAGGAGGAGCCTTTGTGCAAAGCAGCGACACCTCCGGGGCGCAGCACGCGCTTCCATTGCGATTCCTCAACAAGCGAAGGGTCATGAAGCACGATTAGATTTACAAGATTCTCAATGTACGGAAGACGACCTTCGGAAAGAAGATCCACTGAAACAGGGCCGTAGAGTCCTTGTTCTTGGAGCGCCGTTCTCAGCTCCTGCAGCGTTGAGCGATCGGAACACAAGGCTTGAACCACGTAAGCCGGGTCTGCCCTCAAAGCAGCGGTGAATGCAGGGTCGGTGGCCCCCACCTCGACAATGATTCCTCCCCGCACACCGCTTTTCTCAAGAAGCGCCGCAGCTTGGCGGGCCGGGTCCGCGCCGCGCACGCCGCATGCGGCGATTACGCACGCTGCAACAACAATGCTTCGCGAGAAGCAGGGAAACGCCTGTGTTCGGTTGAGTCCGGAGCTGATCATATCTTTCCTCCTGGTCAAAAAGCCCGTGTTTTGGGATCCCTTGCATCTTGCTCATTAGCTCAATGCGGCGCAAGAGAGGGAGGCACCGGGCCGGGCCTTTTCGGCCGGAGCTTGTCTGCGGGCGGCTTGCCGGCATATACTGGGGAGCTGTTGAATGCGCGTGCCAGAAGTGAGGAGATAAGTGAAGAGTACGGCTGTTGAAGACGCAGTACGCACATCCGGTGCGGTCGGAAGGGTTTCGCTCATAACGATCTCAAGCCGCATTTTCGGGTTGGTCCGCGAGCAGGTCAAGGCTTTTTTTCTTGGAACGGGCACTGCAGCCGATGCCTTCACCGTCGCCTTTATGATTCCCAATCTGCTGCGGCGGTTCCTTGCGGAAGGGGTTATGTCTGCATGCGTTGTGCCTGTGTTCACCGAGTTCCTTGCTCGAAAGACCGAAGAGGAGGTGCGGAGGTTTGCAGCGGTTCTGGTAGGCACGTTCCTTGTTGCGCTTCTTGTCATAGTTAGTGCAGGTGTGCTTTTCGCTCCGTGGTACGTACCGCTTCTTTTCAGCTCGTTCCCCGCGGAGAAGCAGGCTCTTGCTGCAGCGCTTACCGCTGTGCTTTTCCCATACGTGGGATTCGTGGCGCTTACCGCGCTTTTTCAAGGTGTCGTGAATTGCCACGGGCGCTTTTCACTTCCTGCTTTCTGCCCCGTGGCCTTCAACATTGTGGTTATCGCCGGGACGGTGCTTTTTGCACCGCGGACAGGCGGTGCGGTGGCTCAGGCGCAGGCCGCACGGATCATGGCCGGGTGCGTTTTGGCCGGGGGACTGGTGCAGGCTGCGCTTTTGGCGGGGGAGTTTTTCAGGCTCGGGTACTTCAGGCTTCCGGTCGTATCATTCCGTCACGAAGGGGTGCGCCGGGCGGCTCGGCTTTTGGGGCCTGTGGTGCTGGGTGCCGGTGTTTATCAAATAAATACGATAGTTGCGCTTGTTTTGGCGGCCAGGGTTCCTTACGAAGGGGCTTGTGCGGCGCTTGTCTACTCCAACAGATTGCTTGAACTCGCCCTCGGTGTATTTGTGGTGTCGGTGATAACCGTTGCGCTTCCCGGACTTTCGCGTCTTTGGAACGGAGGCGGAGGGGCGAGGTTTTTCGATCAAGCATCTTTTACATTGAGGCTGGCCCTTCTTATAGGGATTCCTGCCGGGTTCGGTTTGTTTGCATTGCGGCGGCATATTATCGCGGTGCTTTTCGGTTTCGGCGCCTTCGG
>CAZGYL010000141.1:0-10222 GCA_964529985.1 uncultured Planctomycetia bacterium
CACTCTGATTCTGTGCATGGGCTTTTGCTTCTTGCTTGCGCTTTTTCACAGGCTTGTAAGGGGAGCGGCGCAGCATGTCTGAACTTGAAGCTTTTTGGAGGCTTTTCAGGCTTCCGCTTGGGCTGTGTGTGCCTTTGGTCCTTTTCCTCGGGGCGGCGGGGCTGCATGTACTCGATCGGGAGATTATCTTTATCGATCTTGCGCTCGCTCAAATCGCAGCTTTGGGAGGCATAGCCGCGCACATGCTGGCGCATGCGGAGCACGGCTCTGCGGCAGCCCAAATTGCGGCCTTAGGTGCTGTGGCGGTCGCTGCGCTCTTTTATGCGATCGTACGCCGCCGGGTTCACGGCTTCACCCTGGAGGCCACGATAGGCATTTCATACGGCCTTGCAGCCGCAGGCGCACTGCTGCTTTTGGGAACCGGCCCCGGAGGGCATTTGCATGTACAGGCAATGCTTTCAGGCAGCCTGCTTTGGGTCAGGCAGGCGGACGTAGTGCTTGCAGCAGTGTTGAGCCTCGGCGCGGCTTGCTTCTTCCTGCTTGCAGGGCGTCCCTTCGAAGCGGTCTCAAAGGAATACGAAAATGCAGTCCGGAGCGGCATGCACGTTGTTGCGTGGGACTTTCTTTTTTACCTGCTTTTGGGACTGGTCGTAACGACGACCGTCCGCCTTGCAGGAGTTGTGGTTGTGTTTTGCCTGCTCATTTTGCCCGCCCTTTTCGCCGTGGTTGCAACTGAAAAGAGGAAGTTCCGTTTGGTCCTCGCTTGGAGTGTGGGATTGTTTGCGAGCGCAGCGGGAATGCTTTTTTCGCATGTTTTGGATTTCTCAGCAGGACCTTCCATGGGGTTGGTTTTGTTGGTTCTTGTCGGAATTGCAGCGCTTTGGCGGCGCTTCGGTGCCGGGGCGGGAGCACCGGTTGCAGCAGCATTTGCACTGGGACTGACCGCGTTGGTATTCGGACCGGCGGGAGGCGGTACCGAACACCTTCAGGCGGCCGTGCGCCGGCCGATAGGAAAGCAGGGTGCGATCGAGCCGGTTGCCTCGGTGTCGAAACAGGCCGGGGGAGATTTATCCGTGCAGCAAGTTCAGAGCGCGAAGGACGTTTCCGCTTTGAGCCGCTTGTTTGAGAAAACAGAGGATCCTGAGGTGCGTTGCGCGATTGTTGCAAGAGTTTTGGACCTTGATCCTCAAAGAGGGCTCGCTCTTGCGCTCCGGTACCTGAAGGAGGATCCTCCGCTTTTTTTCCGAGGGCGGGTAACCGACAGGATCAAAGAGCTTACAGGCGGCGAGGTTCTGTTCGATCCGCTTCAGCCTTTCGGTGCGGCGGAAAATCAGGAGGCGGCTTTGAAACTGCGGCGAATAATACAGCGGAAAGGAGGGACGTGGCGCAAGTAGGTTCGTTTGTAAGGTTCCTTGCACGGGTTTGCACATGGTGCCCGCTGTGCCGTCTGAAGCGCAGGGCGCCCGAGAGGGCCTTTTCGCGTTTTCTCAACAAGGTGGAGTTTCTGTGTCCGTTCTGCAGAGCCTATGGAAAGGTGGCACGCAGCGGGCGGGAGACCTGAACGAAAAGGCGTTGCAGTTGCAACACGAGGTTGCAAAGTGCAACACCACAGTAGCCGTTTGCAACCCGGGCGCTGCTCTTATCGCTTCTCCTTTGGGTCTATCCCGCCGGTATCGGGCGTCCGGTGCGGCATTTGGGAGAACCGGGCCTGCCGGCATGGAACTTGCTCATCCGACTCGCAGAACTTCTTCGCAGCAGGAGCAAAGTGCAATGCGAATTGGAATCCCGGTTCACCAAGGCCGCATTTCGCCGCTTTTCGACACGGCACGGACTCTTCTTGTGGTGGACCTGCAGGAGGGGCGGGAGGTAAGCAGAAAGGAGCACGAGCTGGGCGAGAGCGGCCCTGCGGAAAGGGTCGCCCGGTTGACTCAATACGGAGTCCAGGTGCTTCTTTGCGGCGCTCTTTCCAGGCCGCTGTGGTTTATGGTCAGCGCAGCGGGCGTAAAAGTTTTGCCTTTCCTCACAGGTGAAGTCGACAGCGTGCTTGAGGCCTACTTGAGGGGTAATCTGGAGCAGCCGGCGTTTTTCCTCCCGGGTTGTTGTCCGGGAAGGTGGGGCCGGGGACGCAGGCGCCGCAGGCGTGGACCGGGACCGGGCGGAGGGTGGCCTTTCGGGCCTCCGTTTGGAGGACCTCCTCACGGTTGAGTCCGTCGGAAATCGGTCGTTTCGAAAGCAGGTCTTTCGGAAACGCGTTTTGTTGAGCCAATAGGTAAGGAGGCGGAGCCATGCAAGGCAGAGGGTTCGGACCAGGCGGCGGTCAGGGAAGAGGCTTGGGTGGAGGTCGAGGACAAGGTCAAGGCGGCGGCAGGGGAGGCGGCGGACGCGGATTCGGCGGCCCCGGCGGGCTGTGCGTTTGCCCCGCGTGCGGTGAGACGGTTCCACACCAGCGCGGCGTGCCGTGCGTTTCAATGAAGTGCCCCAAGTGCGGTACCGCAATGGTAAGAAAAACGTGAAAAGAGGGCCGGCGTGTGGGTTTGATTCTTTGAACCTTTCAGCGGTCTCGGCGCAAAGATGAACGATAAGAACTACATTGAGACGATTTTGGATTCGATAACAGAGGGGGTTTTCACTGTTGACCCCTCATTCCGGATTACTTCCTTCAATCGGGCGGCTGAACTCATGACCGGGGTTCCGCGGGAGGAAGCCCTCGGTCGTCACTGCTGGGAGGTTCTGCGGGCCAGCATTTGCGAGGGGCAGTGCGCGCTGCGTCAGACGTTGGAAACCGGAAGGCCCGTAGTTAATAAAGCGATCTATCTTGTAAACAACAAAGGTGAGCGGGTGCCGGTGAGTATTTCGACCGCTGTTT
Organism: uncultured Planctomycetia bacterium; assembly: GCA_964529985.1. Taxonomy (GTDB): domain Bacteria; phylum Planctomycetota; class UBA8108; order UBA8890; family UBA8898; genus CAZGYL01. The sequence goes on from CAZGYL010000141.1 coordinate 2,867, forward strand.
TGAGGGATAAACAAGGGAAGGTTCTCGGTGGTGTTGAAACGCTGCGGGATCTTTCCCTTGTTGAAGAGTTAAGAAAAGAGCTTGCCGGCCGGTACACTTTCGCCGATATGGTGAGCAAAAGCCCCCGCATGCAGGAGATCTTCGCCATACTTCCAGAAGTTGCTGCAAGCGACAGCACGGTACTGATTCAAGGGGAAAGCGGAACCGGGAAGGAACTTCTGGCCAGAGCCATCCACAGCCTGAGTCCCAGGCGCGAGAAGCCTTTTGTGGCCATTAACTGCGGAGCCTTACCGGACACACTTCTTGAATCCGAGCTTTTCGGTTACAAGGCCGGGGCTTTCACAGGTGCGGTTAAAGATAAACCGGGAAGATTCGCGCGCGCTGAAGGCGGAACGGTTTTCCTGGACGAGATAGGTGATGTTTCTCCGGCGCTTCAAATCAGGCTTCTTCGTTTTCTTCAGGAAAAAACTTACGAGCCTCTTGGAGGCGACAGCCCTGTCCGAGCGGATGTCCGCATACTGGCTGCAACAAACAAGCGCTTGGAGGAGCTGGTTCAAAAAGGGGTTTTCCGGGAAGATCTTTACTACAGGGTCAATGTAGTGAAACTGGTACTCCCTCCTCTGCGGGAAAGAAAGGAAGACATACCGCTTTTACTTGAGCACTTCATCGCGCGCCAGCGGAGGCTTACGGGGAAAGAGATAACCGGAATAACGCCCCGAGCGCTCGCCGTGCTCATGGCGCATGACTACCCCGGCAATGTCCGGGAGCTTGAAAACATTGTGGAGCATGCTTTTGTGCTTTGCCCCGGAGGGGAAATCGATCTTGAACATCTGCCCGAAGGCCTGCGCTGCGGGGTAATACAGGAGCCGTCTGAGAGCGGGCGGAAAGGCATGCTCAGGGAGCTTGAAAGAAGGGCGATCGAAGAAGCGTTGCGACAGACCGGCGGCAACAAGAAAGCGGCTGCAGAGCTTTTAGGGATTCACAAAAGCACTCTGTTTCGGAAGCTCAAGCGACTCAAACTCGCTGCAAGATGATTTGTGATCCCCCGGCCGACTGCAGGCATTATTTGCTCGCGGTAGCGGCCCCGGCCGGGCCTGCTAAGTACGCGAACATTGAAATCGACAAAATCCACCGGTATGTCGATCGGGTCAGTGTTGTGGCCCACGACTTCTACGGACTTTTGCAGCGAACGGACGAACTTCAAAGCCCCTCTTTACCATTCCTCCTCGGTTCCCTCACCGATTGGGCGCTCTTGCGTTGCAGAAGCGAGCGATGCCTGCCTCTGCTCCGGCTTCCACCGGAGAAGCCGCAGCTCGGCCTTCCGTTTTACGGCCGGTTGATCACGATGAGCTACGGAGAGCCCAATGTGCCAGGAGCTGCCGGCCTCGCCGGGGGCTTGGCTTGCGATACCGGATTATGCTATAGTGAAAACCGTTTCCTCCTGCCGGCAGAGGGCCATTTGGCGGTCGAGGTGACGCAATGAATAATCCTCGAATGCACCGCAGATTCCCATTTTCCTGCATTGTTTCGGTTTTTTGTTGTGCGGCCTCAACGCTTTGCTTTTGCGCCGGGCCGGTCCAATGGGAAGAGGCTTCAGGCGGAAACGGGCACTGGTATGAGCTTGTGCGCGTTTCGACCTTGCGCAGCTGGAGCCAGGCGAAACTTATCGCCAAGACCAGGACGCTTGAGGTCGACGGCTCGCAGCTGCGCGGGTACCTTGCCACGCTTACGTCGGCTGAGGAGAACGCCTTTGTGCGTTCCGAAGTCGTTGTAGACCTGCCTTCGGAGCCTGTATGGATAGGCGGGTTCGTTGACCCCGACACATACGCGTGGACCTGGGTGAATCCAGAAGAAGGCTGGTATTTCACGGCTTGGGAGAGAAGCACCGGTGAGCCGAACGAAATCGGCACGCAGGCGGTTCTATCTCTTCACGACCATGCGATAAAGGGAGGTTGGGCTGACTATCCGCCGGGTGCTCTCTCACACTATCTGCTTGTTGAGTATGGAGAGCCTGAAGCAAAGAGTTTTGCTTTCGAGCTTTCTTCGAACGGCCACTTTTACGAGCTCAAGCAGACCTGCCAGCTTTCATGGGATTCGGCCCGCCGGGGCGCCCGGCATTGCACGCTTGCAGGCCGGGAGGGCGAGGAGTGGAACGCGCATCTTGTGACCTTCAGCGGTGAAAGGGATGCATGCGAGGAAGAATATTATTTCGTGCTTTACCGGGTTTGCAGCAATGTACCTCTTTTTGATTCGGACAATTGGCACGGACCGCGCAGGGGGCCCTGGATCGGCGCTTACGAGACCGAAGGGAACACTTGGCACTGGGTTATCGATTCTGAAGATTGGAACTGCGCGTTCTGGAACGGCCCTTACCATTGTGACGACCCGAACGATCGCTCTGACGATGCCGCGATTTTATACGTTCATTCGGGTCGCGACGGCGGCCTGAATGTTTGGGAACTTGGCTGGTGTTATCAGCCGCGCGGATCGGGCTCGCAATGGTACATTGTCGAATATGAACCGCCGGCCTCGTTTATCCGAGGCGATGCAGCCCAGGACGGCACGGTAACGCTTGCCGATGCGCTTTTTGTCGCGCAGTATCTTTTCGCCGGAGGACCTTCTCCGCAATGTTTGGATTCCGCAGACGTAAACGACGACGGGCGGGTGAGTGTGGTGGATCCGCTTTACCTCCTCTACTACCTTTTCATGGGAACCGCCCAGCCGCCGCCGCCTTTCGGGCCCGGTGGGTGCGGGCCGGACCCGACCCCTGATGGGCTGACCTGTATTAGTTACAGGGGGTGTGGGCGATGAAGAGAAAAGGAAGCATTGCGCGCAGAGTCACAACAGGGGCTGTCCTTTTGTTTGTAAGCTTCTCTTCGGTCGTTTTTGCTGATTCGCTGCGCGTGGGGACGATAACTGCGAAACCCGGTCAAGCCGGCTTATGGCTTCCTGTTGTAGCAGATCACGCTGAGCAGGATCTTGTCGCATTCAGCTTCGCCCTGAAGTGGAATCCGAGCGAGTTGGAGGTTTTTTCCGTTCGTTTCGACAACACGGTGACGGGACTCAATGATCCTGATTTCGCGCAACGCCGCGTTGACCCCTCGGCCGGACTTGCTGTGGTAGGGGTCATTTTTGATACCGCTCCCCCTCTTGAAGGCAAAGTGTTGCCGAAAGGAGTGGGGCAGACCATAGCTTACCTCTTCTGCCAGGTAAGCTCCCAAGTACAGGCCCCGGGGTTTGTACAAGTCGGCTTCAGTGACGGAGAGGGGGATCCACCGGCGTACATTGAGTTCGTGCCTCGCCCGCCGGCGGGGCAGCCGCCGCAGCCTGAGAAACCGTTTACGCAGGACGGTGGAATTGCGGTTCAAGCCGCGGTGCCCCCGAGCGGCTTTACCTGCGCTTTGGACGAACGGGGAGGAATCCGCTTTACCTGGCAGAACACGGGTGATCCCTGGGAAAGCCTGCGTCTTACACACGAAGAGAATGTTATTGCAACAATCGATCAGTTGACCGACAGCTATCTTTGGGACTCACCGCCTGAAGGAGCTGTTACCTGCCGGCTTGAAGCGGTTTTTGCCGGAGGCGTCACTGTCTCGGTTGGAGAATGCTCTGTTTTTGTCGGCCGCCCGGGACGTTATGTGGCTGTGCCTACAAGCGGAGATGCGAAAGTTCATTGGTTCAGAAAGGATGGGGTGCAGGCCGGTGGAAGCGATCTTGCTGCGGATTCTTCACCGAAGGCTGTCTGTGTCACCCCTGATGGCTTGGTTTGGATTGCTGAGGGAGCAGGGCCCCGCACCCTTCAGCGTTTTGAGCCGGGCGGGGTTGCCGCCGGTGCGCCTATTCAGCTTGCAGGTACGCCTGTGGGCATGGCGGTTGTACCGCAGGGCGTGCTTTGGGTTGCTGTTCAGAGCCCGGATTCCCTCGTTCAGATCGCTTTTGACGGTACGGTTCTTTTCGGCGGGGACGGTGTGGGTGATTCTGCAGACGACGGGATCTTGGGACCGGCCGTTTCCTTGCCGAGGCAGCCCGGTGCTCTTGCAAGCGGGCCTCTCGGAAACCTGTGGATCGCATGCCCGCAGGACCAAGTTGTGCTCAGGGTGGCGCCGTCAGGTGCTGTGAAGGAGCTTGACATATCGGCATTCGGCGGGGCTGCTTCGGCCGTTGCCGTCGACATATACGGGAACGCGTGGTTCGCGCTTTTTGATCAAGGAAAAATCCTGCGGATCAGCTTCGACGGATTGCAAGGAAACGCTTTTGAGCTTCCCGCAGGCGAGCTTCCGACCGCCACAGCGGTGGACGCTTTGAACGTGATTTGGGTTGGAACCGTAGGGGGCGGAGTTTACGCTTTTTCGCCTGTTTGGGATCAGCTTCTTGAAGCCCACCTTGCGCCGGGAAGCGCCGTGACCTGCATTTCCTTCGACGGCAGATCGAATGCGTGGATCACGTGCAAAGGTACGAACAGACTGTACCGCATAGACAGAATCAATCAAACCCCGGAACTGACCGCTTCGTTCGGTACTTCGGTGCCTCAGGCCGCAGGTGATATGACCGGCTATCTGTCAGCGAACTTGGCTGAGCCCGACGGCGATTATGATCTTGATAACTTCCTGAACAGGGAGGAGCTCATTGCCAGAGCCGATCCTTTTGACCCGCAACGCACACCGGTGAGCGAAGACCCCTCTTTGGTTCCTGCAGTGCTTGACTTGATTTGCACTTGGGATAGTGCAGGAGGCGGCACGGTTACTCTTACATGGACGAATCGGGCCGCATACGACGGTATTTCGATCACTCGGAACGGTGAATCGGTCGCCGAATTGGACGGATCGAGCACCTCTTTCACTGAAAGCGGAATTGGAGAAGGCAGCTATCGCTACACGGTGACCGCCTCTATGGGCGGCACCTCAAGTGATGCGGTCGCCTGCGAACTTGCAATCGGTCCTCTTGCAAGCGGTACGTTTTTTGTCGAAGGATCAAATCTCGGCGACAGCGCAGCAGGGCTTTCTCCTGCAAAAAGAGCCAAGGCTTCAACCGAGGGTCTTTACGTTTTGGATTCCTTCTCAGGGCATATTTCGTTTGTGGACCGCACAGGCTCTGTGGCGACGATTCCGAATCCGTTGGGAAACAGATCGGAGACAACCGCCGTTGCGTACGATCCCGCTTCAGGGGGTGCATTGCTTCTTGTGAAGTACGAAAACTCTCAATGCTGGCTTTACAAGGTTAATCTTGAGGGCGAGGTGATTGAACCGCCTGCGCCTTTGCCCGGCGCCACGGACCCTGTCTTCGCCTTGGATTACGACAGGACTTCAGGGCTTATAGTCGCTGCGGCCCAGCCTGAGGATATCGATATCTTTACTTACCGGCGGATCGGGGACAGCTATGTACTTGTGCCGGAATTAAGCAGCACAGGGCCGGCGCCTGCAGGGCTGGAAGCGGTCAGAGGAGTGTGTTTCAGCCCCTATCATGCAAGCTCGGAGACGAAACTCCACCTGCTCCTTCTGGGGACCGAGATAACAGCAGGTATCGTAGAAGATAAAGTTCTGGAAGTGGCTTTGAGAAACAGCGTTTTGACCGAGGTGGGACCGGTTCTCACGGTGCCTCGTTCTTCCCCGGGAAGGGTGAGCGTCTCTACGGGTTTGGAGGCGGACGAAACCTTTATCTACATCATCAGGCCGGTGAGCGAAACCTTCGAAAGGCACGCGGCGCAGATAGGCGGCCCGGGCACTTTCCTGCGGGGTGATGCCAATGCAGACGGGAGGACGGATCTTTCGGACTCGATAGCGGTGCTGCTCCATCTCTTCGCAGGTAAAGCGCTCGACTGCCTTGATGCAGCGGATGCAAACGACGATGGCCTCCTGACGATCGCTGATCCGGTTGCGCTTCTCAATTACCTTTTTGCAGGAGGAGAGCCTCCACCTCCGCCTTTTCCTTTCTGCGGCACTGATCCAAGCGCAGACGAGCTCTCTTGCACCCGCTTCCCTCCGTGTTTCTGAATCAATAAGAAGGGAGGCCTCAGGCGTGTCCCCCCATATATCGAGGGCCGTCATAACCGCCCCGACGACGCTTATCAAGTATTTTCCCGGGGGGCGCGGGCGCCAAGTCCGGCGGATCCTATCCACGAGAAGATCCTGGCTATCGGAGGCGCCGCACTTATGAAACAACTTGAATTTTCCCTCAGGCCCTCGTCACAATCGAAAGGCAACAGCCCCACCTGGCGCGGCGGTTGCACCTTCGAGCAGACGCTGGACACGTTACTAACTGGGATCGGCAGGCGCGTGGGGGATTCAGTTATGGCAGATCCAGCAGCCGGCGGACGCTGTCCCGCAGCCGCGTGGAATGCAGCTGCCCGGCACTTTGCCGCAAAAAACAGCCCCGGCGGAACGGTCCTCCGGCTCCTTTCCAGCTCGACCCCGGGCGCTCGAATATTGGTTTGAGGCCTGCTTTCAGCCTTCCAGATACACTCCGCCTTTGAGCAGTGCGTCGCGCAGGGTCTTGTAGGGCAGCTCGCGCGTACCGCATTTCTTCAGCGCACAAAGCGCCGCGGCAGTGCCGGCCGCCTGGCCCTGGCCCATGCAGCAGACCGTGTTGCGCGTGGACATGTGGGCTTCGTGATCCGAGGTGATCATCATGCCTGCGGCCAGTAGGTTTTCGATCCCTGCCACGCGCAGCGCTCGATAGGGAATGCCGTAGGTGCCGCCGTCTTTGATTTGCAGTCGCGGGGCGGAGTCGTGAAACCCGTAGGCCATCACATCGTCGTCAAAATGGCGGCCTTCGAGCACGTCGGCCAGCTTAATGTCGTAGTCGCAGCGGATCTGTCGCCCGCGACGGATGCAAAGTTTGGGGCTGGTTCGGGCGATGAACGCCTTTTCGCAGCCGGGAATGTACTTACGAAACAGCTCCACTGCGCGGCGTTGCCGGCGCCGCAGTTCAAGTTCGGCCCGGGCCACGGCGTCACGATCCGTGGGGCTGACCGCCATCTTGTAGTTGATTTTGATGAACATGAAATAGTTGTCGTGTACGGTGGTGGTCACCATGGACATGCCTATTCTGCGAGCCTCCTCGGCAAAGCCTTCCGGCATGCGGGCGATTCTGCCTTGCAGGCGTACAATCTGGCCGGGCACCCCGCTGCGCAGTCCTTCAGCCCGCTGTACGAGGGCGTCGTGTTTGAGCAGAAACTGGTGCAGCTTTTCCACGCTCACGTTGGCCATCCCAAAGCTGTTGACCACCGGATAGTCGTTCGGCTCGGTGTAATCCGCCCCGGCATAGGCCGACAGATCACCGTAGCCCGTGCAATCCACGAAGGCATCGGCATAGAAGGCCTCGCGCCCGGAACGACTTTCCACGATCACGCCCCGCACG
>CAZGYL010000142.1:0-10219 GCA_964529985.1 uncultured Planctomycetia bacterium
AGTAGGTAAAATGGGGAGCTTTCGCTAGCGTAGCTCAACGGTAGAGCTCCCGCCTTGTAAGCGGGAGGTTGTGGGTTCAAATCCCACCGCTAGCTTTTTGCGGGTATCGGGGAGGTGCCCGAGCGGTCAAAGGGGGCGGACTGTAAATCCGCTGCATTATGCTTCAGAGGTTCGAATCCTCTCCTCCCCACCAGGACCGGAAGCCGGTGGTCGGCCCGCCGGCTGTGCTGCAGGGCGGGTGTAGCTCAACGGTAGAGCTCCAGCCTTCCAAGCTGGCTACGTGGGTTCGACTCCCATCACCCGCTCCAGCAGGTTAATGAGCTGCTGTAGCTCAGTCGGTAGAGCACTTCCTTGGTAAGGAAGAGGTCTCGGGTTCAAATCCCGACAGCAGCTCCACTTTGATCGACAGGCGGTAAACGTGGTTTTGTGAGAGTGTAGGACAGTAGGTTTTCTTGCCAGGGCCCCGCAGTAGGGGCTCGTGGCCCGGTAGTGTGAGAAAGGAGTTCGAGAACACATGGCGAAGGAGAAGTTCGTACGGACGAAGCCCCACGTCAACGTCGGAACGATCGGTCACGTCGATCACGGCAAGACGACGCTGACGTCGGCCATGACGCTGTACCTGGCCCGGCAGGGCAAGGCGCAGGAGAGGAGCTTCGACAGTATCGACAATGCGCCTGAGGAACGCGAACGGGGCATCACGATCGCCGTTGCGCACGTGGAATACGAAACCGAGAAACGGCATTATGCCCACATTGACTGCCCGGGCCACGCGGACTATGTGAAGAACATGGTGACGGGCGCCGCGCAGATGGACGGTGCGATCCTTGTGGTAAGCGCCGCCGACGGCCCGATGCCGCAGACGCGAGAGCATATCCTGTTGGCCCGGCAGGTCGGTGTTCCGGCGATCGTGGTTTACCTCAACAAGATCGATCAGGTCGATGACCCTGAGCTTTTGGACCTTGTTGAAGAGGAAGTCCGCGACCTGCTGAAGAAGTACGAGTTTCCGGGTGATGAGATCCCGGTGATCCGGGGCAGCGCCCTTGAGGCCATGAACAATCCGGACGATCCCGAGAAGACCAAGAGCGTTAAGGAGCTCTTGGACGCAATCGACAGCTACATCCCCGAGCCGAAACGGGACGTGGACAAGGATTTCCTCATGCCGATCGAGGACGTCTTTTCGATCAAGGGACGCGGAACCGTGGGTACCGGGCGCATTGAGCGCGGCCGGGTGCGTGTGGGGGATGAGGTTGAGATCGTAGGGATCCTTCCCACCCGCAAGACCACGGTTACCGGCGTGGAGATGTTCCGCAAAACTTTGGACGAAGGGATTGCGGGGGATAACGTCGGTTGCTTGCTCCGCGGGATCGAGAAAGACGAGCTCCTGCGGGGTATGGTGCTCGCTAAGCCCGGTTCGATCACCCCGCATACCAAGTTCCGGGGTCAGGTGTACGTTCTGACCAAGGAAGAAGGAGGGCGTCACACGCCGTTCTTCAGTGGATATCGGCCTCAGTTTTACTTCAGAACCACCGACGTTACCGGAACGGTGAAGCTGGTTAACAGTGACATGTGCATGCCGGGTGACAACGCCGAAATAGAAGTAGAGCTGATTACGCCGATCGCCCTTGAAAAAGAGCTTAAGTTCGCTATCCGCGAGGGCGGTCGCACCGTCGGCGCGGGCGTGGTCACCGAGATTCTGGAGTAAAGGCCGGGCGGGAGGAGCACCGGTGTCCAAGAAAAAAGGCGCAGCTCGCGAGTTCGTTACACTGGAATGCACCGCTTGCCGCCGGCGCAACTACCGGACAAGCAAGCGGGTGAAGGGCGGGACGCCCCGTCTTGAGCTCAAGAAGTACTGTAAGTGGTGTCGCAGCCACACCAAGCACGTCGAGCGGAGGAAGTGATTCGGCAGGCCAGTAGCTCTAATCGGCAGAGCACCGGACTCCAAATCCGGGGGTTGGGGGTTCGAATCCCTCCTGGCCTGCCAGCTGCTTTTGAATCTCGAAGGCCGGTGCGGTTTAGGAACGCCGGAGACAAAAAGTTTACACGGTGAGGCACAGGTATGGGGTTCTTGACTCCGTATAAAGAAGGTCAGGGAGTATGGGCCCGGGGCTTCATGGCCACCGTGATTTTCGTGGTGGCTCTTTACTCCGCCTTCAGGCTGTATGACTGGCTGCTTGTTGAGCCGGACAGCTTCCTCGGCTGGCTTGTTCAAGGAAGGTGGGTGGTCCCGGGACTCGGCTGGAGCCTCGACCTGCGCTTGATCCCTGTAGGGCTGCTTCTTGTGGCCTACCTGGGATTTGGAGTTTGGGCCTACAACAACCCCAAATTTGTGGATTTCCTCATCGAAACCGAGACCGAGCTCAGGACGAGGGTGACCTGGCCTACGAAGAAAGAGCTGGTCAACGCCTCGGCGGTGGTGATTATCACGGTCGTCCTGATCGCGGTTTGGGTTCTGATCTCGGATGCTGTATTTGCGGTAGTGCTGCGCAAGTGGGTCTACCGGAAACTGTTCCTGCCCGGGGGCTAGGTATGGCGAAGCAGTGGTACGTTTTGCGGGTTCAAAGCGGCCGGGAGGAAAAGGTGAAGAACACCTTGGCCCGAAAAGTCCAGCTCGCCGGCCTGGAGGACCGGGTTACGAACATCCTGGTGCCCACTGAGAACGTCACCGAGATCAAGGGCGGCCGGAAGCGTATTCGCGAGCGGAAGCTTTATCCCGGATACATTATGGTTGAAATGGAGCTTGACGATGAGGTCTGGTTCACTATCCGGGATACGCCCGGCATCGGGGACTTTGTGGGCGCCTACGGCCGGCCCGTCCCCATGGAGCCCGAGGAGGTGGAGCGCATCCTCAAGGGCCAGGAACAGAAGGAGGAGCAGCCGGTTGTAAAGATCGACCTGGAGCGGGGCCAGAGCGTGAAGATAAAGGAAGGTCCCTTCGAGAACTTCGACGGCATTGTCGAAGAGGTCAATCCGGCCAAAGGACTCGTCAAGGTGATTGTCACCATTTTCGGGCGGGCTACACCGGTGGAACTGGAGTATTGGCAGGTGGAGAAGATTTGAACCTGCTCTGCCCGCCTGAGGACGATCCGACAAAGCGGTTGCCGGAGCTCCTTTGTGCGGCAAGCCGCTGAGTAAGCGAGGCTGACACCATGGCGAAGAAAAAGATCAAAGCGAAGGTGAAACTGCAGATCCCCGGCGGCCAGGCTACACCGGCCCCGCCGGTGGGCCCGGCTTTGGGCCAGCATGGGGTTAATATCGGTGAATTCGTACAGAAATTCAACGCTCAGACGCAAGCCCAGGCCGGCGTGATCGTACCGGTTGAGATTACGATCTACGCTGATCGCACTTTCGACTTCATTGTCCGGAAACCGCCGGCTTCGGTTTTGCTCAAGCAGAAGGCCGGAATAGCCAAAGGCGCTTCTAATCCGGGTCACCAGGTCGTAGCGACCATAAGCCGCAAGGACTTGGAGGAGATAGCCAAGGAAAAGATCGAGGACATGAATACAACGGATCTCGAAGCGGCGATGCGCACTATCGAGGGCACTGCGCGCAGTATGGGTATTGCGATCAAGGACTAAAAGGACCATGCCGAAACACAGCCGACGCTACCAACAAGCCCTGGCGAGATTGAAGGAAATGCTCCCGGACGGGAAGCCGGTACCCGTAGAGGAGGCCGTTAAGGTTTTGAAGAGCCTTGACGGGGCCAAGTTCGATGAAACGGTCGAGCTTGTTCTGAAGCTCGGGATTGACCCGCGGCAGTCCACTCAGAACGTGCGCGGATCCTTGACTCTGCCTCACGGGACGGGCAGGGAGGTCCGCGTGATCGCTTTCGCCGAAGGAGAAGACGCTGAAGAGGCGCGTGAGGCAGGCGCAATCGAGGTCGGGTCGGCGGACTTGGTGAAGAAGATTCAAGACGGCTGGATGGACTTCGACGTTGCGATCGCGCACCCGAGGATGATGCGGTTTGTGGGGCGCCTGGGTAAGATTCTGGGCCCGCAGGGCAAAATGCCCTCCCCTAAGTCGGGTACCGTAACCGAGCATGTAGCGCAGGCGGTGCGCGAATTCAAAGCCGGGAAGATCGAGTTCCGGAATGACAAAGGCGGGAATGTTCACGTCCCTGTGGGCAAGCGCTCGTTTCCGGAAGAAGAGCTGGTTGAAAACATTCGTGCGGTCATTGAACACATTCAAGGCATGCGCCCCAGCGGCACAAAGGGGCAGTTTATTCAGCGGGCCACCATTACAACGACAATGGGGCCCGGGGTGCGGATCGCCGTTTGAGAGAGGGGGAGTGCATGGCGAAGTTCCTCAAAGACCTGATGGTCAATGAGCTCAAAGAGCTCGCTGGTGAAGCTGAAAGCTGCGTGCTTGTCGATGTTCGCGGGCTTACGGCCAAGGAAGCCGACGAGCTGAGGCGGATTCTCCGGGAAAAAGGCGTTCGAATGAACGTGGTTCCGAACCGCCTCTACCGGCGGGCGCTCGAGGAGCGCTTCGGTCCCGAGGCGGCGCAAGACTCTGCTCTGCGCGAGCTTTTCCGCGGGCCGACCGCCGTGGTCTTCGGAAGCGACGGGGCAGTCACCGCCGCGAAAGTGCTTCTGGGGTGGCGCAAGGAGCATGAGAAACTGACCATAAAGGGCGGTCTGCTCGATCGCAGGCCGATAGATGCGGCCGGAGTGGAAGAGCTCTCCAAGCTGCCCAGCAAGGAAACCCTTATAGCGGGGGTCGCCGCTGCGGTGGTGGATCCGCTTACTTCACTTATGTGGTTCCTTGAGGGAGCGGCCAGGAACTTGGCTTACGCTGTTGCCGCTGTAGCTGAGAAGAAGGAGAAAGAGGGCGGAGCCTGAGGAGCGGATTGAACCTTTTGAGGTCTAGATCCGCTGCCTGGAAGGCTTACGGCGATAAATCGAAAGAACGCACAGTACCAAGCACCAAGTACAGGAGGATCCATGACAGAGCAGGCGCAAGCACAGGGAACGGCGAGATCTGAAAAGGTCAGCCAAATTCTTGATTTGATCAAAGGGCTTTCTCTCCTTGAGGCTGTGGAACTTAAGAAGGCCATAGAGGAAGAGTTCGGTGTCTCCGCAATGCCGGCAATGGTTGCGGCCGCACCGGGAGCTGCAGCCGGAGGCGAAGCTGCGGCTGAAGCCGAAGAGAAGACGGCTTTCGATGTCGAGCTGAAGAGTTACAGCGGCGATAAGATCAAGATGATCAAGGCGGTGCGCGCTGTGACGACTTTGGGCCTCAAGGAGGCGAAGGCCTTGGTGGAAAGTCTGCCCAAGGTCATAAGAGAAGGCGTTTCGAAGGAAGAAGCCGAGAAACTGAAGGCCCAGTTGGAAGAAGCCGGCGGCGAAGTTGTGCTGAAGTAGTTCGGGGCCTTGTATGAGGGCCTCGGAGGAAGCGGGCGTGCTCTCACCGGTCCTGCGTACAGCTCGATTCCGGAGGCGGGGTCGGAGAGCGCCCGCAGGGGCTGCTTCAGCGTGCACAAGCCTGTACGGCTCTTCTATGACAAGAGAGAGAACCACGCAAAGCGGGCCGATTGAACGAAAGCACATGCGCTTGGTGCCGTCTGAGGGCGGAAAGGGGCAAGTTGTGCCGTTCGATCGGCTCAAGCCGCTTGTTCCGGGCCGGATCCCGCTTCTGCGGCCTTTGTCGCCGGTTGAGGGCGTTATTCATGTAAGTTTTGCGCGGCGTAGAGGGCGAGCGGAGAATCGGTGCTTTTCAACGTTAGAACCAGCGAGGAGCTATGGACGTTTTTGACACCTTCAATGCAGCGGACCTGACCACAGTTCACAGGTACGGCAAGACGAGGAACGACTATCCGCTTCCCAACCTGATGGAGATTCAGGTGAGGGCCTGGGAGCGGTTCCTCCAGCGCGACGTTCACTACGCGGAGCGGGAGAACGTCGGGCTTGAGGCTATTCTGCGCGAGATCTTCCCCATAAAGAGTTATGATGGGAAACTGTCGCTCGAATACATTGGATACGAACTCGGCCGGCCTCGTTACACCCCTGAGGAATGCCGGAAACTGCAGCTTACATACGGGGTGCCCTTCAAGATAAGGGTCCGCCTTGAAAAAGAGCAGCCCATTGAAGAGGAGGTTTATCTGGGTGAGATTCCCCTCATGATCGGCGGTGGGGAATTCATCATAAACGGTGCGGAGCGCGTGATTGTAAGCCAGTTGCACCGCTCACCCGGGGTTGACTTCAGCGAGGAATTCCATACCAGCGACAAGCGCCTGCATTCCTGTCGCATCATTCCGGAGCGCGGTTCGTGGATCGAGATGAACGTCACCAAGAAAGATACGTTGGTGGTGAGGATCGATCAGAGCGGGCGTTTCCCGGCGACCATGCTCCTGCGTGCGATGGCGGAGGAGTGCGGCACCGACGAAGATCTTATCCGCCTCTTTTACGATGTAAACGAGATCGCGCTTACCTCGGCTTCCGCGCTCAACAAGCTCAAGGGCAAGGTGGCCGCAGAAGAGATCAAGGACGAAGACACCGGCGAAACCTTGCTTGCCTGCGGGGAGGTTATAACCGAGAGTTTTGCGACCACGCTGCTTAAGGATCGAAAGCCGGGTAAGAAGGGAAGAACGATTCGGGTTATAACCGAGGTCAAAGACAGCCTCGTACTGAACACGATAAAGGAAGACCCCTCGCGTTCCCACGAGGACGCGCTTATCCGTATTTACCAGCGCCTGCGGCCCGGTAACCCCCCTCAGCTGGCCAAAGCGAAAGAGCTTTTCTACGAAAAATTCTACAATCCGAACAAATACCGGCTCGGGAAGGTGGGCCGCTTCCGGATCAACCGGAAATTCGGCCAAAAGGTACCGGAGACGGAGATGACCCTCAACAAGGAGGACCTCATTAACGCGATCCGGTACATCGTGAGCCTCCGCGACCCTGCAAGCGACGCCCAGGTCGACGATATCGACCATCTGGGCAACAGGCGCGTGCGTACAATAGAAGAACTGGCGGCGGAGGAATTCCGCAAAGGCTTTCTGAAGCTCAAGCGTACGGTGCAGGAGCGCATGAGCTTGGCTTCGGAAAAGGAGAAACTCACACCGCGTGTAATCATCAATTCGAAAACGGTTTCCTCTGCAATTGAATTCTTCTTTGCGCGCGGTGAGCTTTCCCAGGTCGTCGACCAGACGAACCCGCTCTCGCAGCTTACGCACGAGCGAAGGCTCAGTGCGCTCGGCCCTGGTGGCTTGAACCGCAAGCGCGCGGGCTTCGAGGTGAGAGACGTACACATTTCGCACTACGGCCGGATCTGTCCGATCGAGACCCCCGAAGGCACCAACATCGGCCTCATATCAAGCCTTGGTTGTTATGCTACGATCGACGAATACGGCTTTCTGATCACGCCTTACCGTGTGGTCAAGAACGGGCGGGTTACGGATCAAGTCGTTTACCTGCGGGCGGACGAAGAAGAAAACAAGACGATAGCCCCGGCCGACGTGCCGCTTGACAGTCGCGGCCGTTTCACCGAGAAGCCGATCCTTGCCAGGCGCAACGGAGATTTTCTCCTTGTCGAACCCAAGGACATTGACTACATGGATGTAAGCTCCAAACAGCTCGTTGGCGTATCGGCGAGCTTGATCCCCTTCCTGGAGCATGACGACGCCAACCGGGCGCTCATGGGGTCTAACATGCAGCGGCAGGCGGTCCCGCTCATTGTCACCGAGCCGCCGCTTGTGGGTACGGGAGTGGAGCCTGAAGTCGCCAAGAACTCGGGAATGGTGGTCAAGGCTGAAAACAGCGGTACGGTAAGGTACGTCGACTCAGAGCGGATCGTCGTCGGGGACCGCGAGTACCGACTCCGGAAGTTCCAGGGCCTCAACGAGCGTACCTGTCTTAACCAGAAACCCTGCGTTCAGGTCGGTCAAAAGGTGAAGGCCGGAGCCATAATCGCGGACGGAGCGGCCACGCGGAATGGAGAGCTTGCTCTGGGGCGCAACTTGCTTTGCGCCTTCATGAGCTGGGACGGGTACAACTTCGAGGACGCCATCGTCGTAAGCGAGAGGGTTCTGAAAAACGATATATTCGCATCGATTCATATAAACGACTTTGAGGTTGAAATCCGCGAAACAAAGCTCGGCCGCGAAGAGTTCACCCGCGAAATACCGAACGTATCGGAGCGCGTGCTGCGGAACCTCGACGAAGAGGGGATCGTCAGGATCGGGACGCATGTCCGGCCGGGGGATATCCTGGTGGGAAAGGTCGTGCCGAAGTCCAAGAGCGAGCTTACTCCCGAGGAAAAGCTCCTGCATGCGATCTTCGGCCGGGCGGGAGAAGACGTAAAGAACGACTCACTTGAAGTTCCCCCCGGAGTGCAGGGCGTTGTCATCGGCGCTCAGAAGTTCGCCCGGCGGACTCACCTCAGCGAAGAGGAGAGGCAGCGCGATAAGGCACGCGTTGAGGAACTTGAGAAGAACTTCCGCAAACAGCTTCTTGAAGGCGCAACGGCTTTGCTTGAAGACCTGAAGAAGATCCTCGGCAAGCCGCCCGCCGATCCCCAGACCGGAAAGCCGCTTACGCCGCGGAAACTCACTGAGAAAGGAAGCGTTCAGCACATAAAGTTCGCTCTTGAGCCTCAACTGACAAAGCTGCGTTCTGAGAAGAAGCTCGCCCAGTACAAGGAATGCCTCAGGAAGCATATAGAACGGCTGGAGGCTCTTGAGGATGAGAAGAACCACCAGATCAACAAGATAAACAGGGGAGATGAGCTTCCTCCCGGCGTACTTGAGATGGTGAAAGTTTACGTGGCCACCAAGCGGAACCTTTCGGTGGGCGACAAGCTGGCGGGACGGCACGGAAACAAGGGAGTGGTCGCCAAGATCGTTCCCGAAGAAGATATGCCCTTCCTTGAGGACGGCCGTCCGATCGATCTCATTCTCAATCCCCTCGGGGTTCCGAGCCGCATGAATCTCGGGCAGATCCTTGAAACTCACCTGGGTTGGGCCGCCGCCACTCTCGGTTTCAGGGCTATAAGCCCGGTCTTCGACGGCACCACCGAGGAGGAGATCAGGGAGGCGTTACGCGAAGCAGGCTTGCCCGAAGACGGCAAAGCGGTGCTTTACGACGGGAGGACCGGAGAGCCTTTCGAGCAGAAGGTCACCGTCGGCTATATCTACATGTTGAAGCTGCACCACATGGTGGACGATAAGATCCACGCGCGTGCGACAGGTCCTTACAGCCTTATCACGCAGCAGCCTCTGGGCGGCAAAGCGCGTTTCGGCGGCCAGCGCTTCGGGGAAATGGAGGTTTGGGCGCTTGAGGCTTACGGCGCCGCCAACATCCTTCAGGAACTTCTCACCGTCAAGTCCGATGACGTGGACGGACGGGCCAAGATATACGAATCCATGGTGAAAGGAACCAACACCCTGGAGCCGGGCACGCCCGTGTCGTTCGAAGTGCTTTGTCACGAAATCCGGGGATTGGGTCTTTATCTCGAACTTTTGAAAGATACCAAAGGGCTGTAGCAGAGAGGGACGCCCATGCCTGACGTTTTCAGCCAGAAGATCAACGAAGTAAAAGGTGTGTACATCCGTCTGGCCTCACCGAACGACATACTTGCTTGGTCGTACGGCGAGGTCACCAAGCCGGAGACCATTAATTACCGCACTTACCGGCCGGAGCGCGATGGGCTTTTCTGCGAGCGCATTTTCGGCCCGGAACGCGATTGGGAGTGTGCCTGCGGGAAGTATAAGGGCATAAAGCACAAGGGGATCGTGTGTGATCGCTGCGGGATAAAGATCACGCATTCCTCCGTGCGCCGCACCCGCATGGGCCACATTTCCCTCGCCGCTCCGGTGGTCCATATCTGGTTTTTCAAAGCGATGCCTTCACGTTTGGGCACGCTCCTGGATATGAAGACGACCTCGCTTGAGCGGGTTATTTACTACCAGGATTACGTAGTGATCGACCCGGGCGACACCGATCTCAAGGAGAAACAGTTGCTCACTGAAGAAGAGTATCGCATGGCCCGGGAGAAGTGGGGGACCGCATTCGAAGTGGACATGGGAGCTGAGGCGATCCGCAAGCTCATAAGGCGGATCGACCTTGAGAAGCTCTGCGAGGAACTTAAGGTCGAACTTGCGACCACGAAGTCGAAACAGCGCCAGAAGGACATAATAAAGCGCCTGAAGCTGGTAAAGGCCATCAAGGACTCGGAAAACGATCCGGCGTGGATGGTCTTGGACGTCATACCGGTCATCCCGCCCGAT
>CAZGYL010000143.1:0-10198 GCA_964529985.1 uncultured Planctomycetia bacterium
CGGCAGGCCTCTCCATTCTAACGTATCCCGGCGCGAAATCCGGATGTACGGCCACAATTATCGATCCCCTTACCGGACGAGGCCCGCGCCAGATGAAACGACCGTCTTTATCAGTGGTTGTAATTGTTCCTGGAAGCGAGATTTGCTCCAGGTCTCTAACCACCTGCCATGCCCACATCACGCGCGCTCCTTCTACCCCCATGCCTTGAGGGCTCAATACGAGCCCATCCACAGTAAGCTCGGGTTCCAGCGTAACGAGCACCCTTTCGTGGCCCGTGCGCAGTTCCCCACCCCAAACACGTTCGATCGCGGGCGTAGAAAAAAAGGGGAAGTATCCGTCAGCCCTTACGTTCAGATCCAATCCAAAGTATTGAAAGGCCCTTGAAATCCGGTCCGCCCGCCGTACCTTGATTACAACTTCTTTAACCTCCAAGTCGGCTTCTCCGGATCTGTTCGTCTTCCGAACGGCGGCCACTTTTTGGTTTTCCGGTCTTACCAGCTCCGCTGTTGCTCCAGCGATCGGTTCGAACGTCTCGGAATCCACAACCTTTATCCTGAAAGGCCCGGAACGCAACAAGGGAAGAACTAGTTCTTGCTCAAAGCGCTTTCCTGCTTCAGCAAATTCGAATAGCATCCGGCGGTAGCCTTGCTTTTCTATCAAAACGCTTGCCGGCAGTGTTTTGCCGCAGAGATGGAACCTGCCCGTCGAATCCGATTGGTACAACTCAGGCCTTTGCCCCCGTCGGCTCGTAACCACAGCCCGCGCTCCGGAGACCGGGGCATCGTCTCTTGCATCAATTACAAGGACAGGAATCCCTGCTGAGGAAACCCACTTGGCCTTTGGCGCTGCTTTTGCCTCAGTAGCCCGGTCCTTAATATACTTGCCTTCATTCAGCTTCGCTCCCTGCCATTTTGTTGTAGGTGGAGAAGGTCTTTTTGGGCGAATAATCAGCAGCGACAATGGGATAAGGAACAAAAGCACGGCGGAAACCACGAACCAGAGCTTTTTCCGTCGCTTCAAGTGTCTCATTTCTCACCTCTCTTTGAGAACCGGCGCCGCCGGGCCGGCCGGACCCGGCTGGCGCCGGAAGCAAAAAGCCTGAGTCGGTTAGCTACCCGCCGCAATTACAAACCTGTTGCCAGTGAACGGTGACCGATTTGGTCAGCCATTGGTTCCTCGGACAAGGATAACTGATGACCAAAGTCGCGCCCGCATCGTCGCCCCAGTCGTCCCGGGTACACACCAGCTGCCACTCCTCGGAACTATCCGCCCCGACGTAGTCGCAGGCCGTGACAAGATCATCTTTCCCATCCCAGGAGTCGGAATCATCGCCGAATGACAGGGAAACCGTGGCGAGATTCCAGGAGTACGTCATCCACACACTGAAGCACGCCAGCTGCGTAGCGCTCCCCGAGTTATAAACAGTGCCCCAAGCTGTATCTGCTACGCAGCAGGTCGTTTGCTGCCCATCCTTCGATATCGTCAGGTCATCACAATCAGAACCAAAGGCGGGAACACAAGCAATCGCCAATAGGATCGATAGCGCCAGGGCTTTCTTTCTCACCACCATACCTCCTTTCCCAGTCATTGCCTCCAATAGAAGTGTGCAACAACGTGCAAGCATGATCCGGAAAGGAGGAGCCCTTGCCCAAAGGGCATAAAACTGTTTGAATCCGCCGCACCAAAATGCGAATGCTACATCTGCGTAGACAGCTGCTAGAGGAAGTTCGAGGCAGATGCTGGGGGTGTGCAGAACCAGCCTTCTTTGGACCTGGTGGGACTCCCTTGTGTCCTGCAGGCCCTGCAGTATCGCTGGGGCTCCACAGGCGCCGCCCGGGGGGGGGGACGAGGACGAGACTAACCATATGCCTAAATTCGGCCCGCGTGGCGGTCTGTCGGCTGCGAGGGCCCTTCTTCAGCGGGTCCTTTCCCCCTGGCCGTGCCCTTCGCATGGGAACTTTCGCTCGCGCCCTCACAATGGCACCTCCGATTGCCCAAACCGTAAGCGACTATAAAGGCCCTGGAGGGATTAGTCAAGTTTCAGGGAATCAAATTCTGCAATTCGTTCGGAGCGCATAGTCTTGGAAGTGCAAATCGCGGTTTCGGGGCGTCAAATAGCTGTCCCTTTCTCCGCAGGGCTTCAGGGGACGCCCGGTCGGACTCTGCAAGTTCTGCGCTCTGCCGTTGTCAGGCCAAGCTCGGGGCTGATTGCCGGGTGACGCGTGGTATAAGCCGGTCCTATAGGTTCTTGCGCGCTGCCGGGAAAGGATGCCTTAGGCTTTCAAGTGGCGCACCCACGACTTCAATGTCCCGCAAGTCGTTCGATCCGATTCCTGCTTCGGCAAGCAATTTCAGATGGTTCGGTCCCGGGAAGGGCGGAGTTCCGTGATCGGCCCTCGGGTCGAAGCCCATAAGGTAAGTTCCGACCGCGTCTGTACAAACTCCGTTACGTCCGGCAAGCACAAGCTTGGGTTCCTCAAGCCCGACCCCCCGGTTCCAGTATCCTTCCCCGCCGCTTATTGTGCGGATGCCGTCTACTATACAGAGATCCACCGGACGTGCGCCGTAGATGTCGGCGGTTATGTACGGAACCCGCACAACACCCTTGCGTGGATAGTTGTTCGGAAGCTCCTCCGGAACGCCGGCCGGAACGCGCCGAGAGCCGCTGTGAAAGAGATCTGTTCTATGAACGAGAGGGTTCTCGGTGGGAGCTTGGTTCCCGTACAGACTCGTCGGTGTGGCCCCGAACATGTTCTTTATGGTCATGGTTACGCCGGCGCACGCATGTTGCTTCAGTTTGGAAAGGGAAACAAGCGTGTCGGTTTTCTCGTAACGCTGGTTGAAATCAAAAGCCGGGAAAATAAAACCTCCCCACGGAACGTAAAAGCGGGTGTATCGCGGCCATTTGCCCCGGTTGCGCGTATCTTCGAAGAACACCTTGTGGCCTCCGGCCGAGACGATCGTACTGAGCGGCCAGCCGGCTTTGCTGAGGCTTTCTTCCATAGGCCTGTTCCAGTAAAGGCATTCGACAACCACGATCCTGCGGGCTCCGAGGTCGTTGAAGATCGAACAGAGTGCAGCCAAGGTGACGGGATGGGTTTGGTATGTTTCAAAAGCCGGCATGCCCCGGAAAGGGGCCCACCTCATACCGGTCAAGTTGATTTTGATGGTTACGGTCTTGTTCCGGATCAGAGGGCCGATGCCGCCCATGAGGTCAAACAATTTCTTAAAGGTTTCTGTCAGCTCCTTCGGCTTGTACGACCGGCAGGGCAGGACCGCAACGCGATCGCCCGGAGCCTTCCGGCGAGGGGTTTTCCCGCCTTGGGGTTCCGCCCGTCCGGATACTGCCGCAATACCCGCGAAAATGCACGCATGCTTGAAGATCTCACGCCTTCCGATGCAGCGGCTCATGGCGTTTCCTCCAAAGTATTCTTTGTCTTCTCAAAGCAACCGGGCCGGCCAGGCCCTCAGGAAAGGTTACCGGATCGGGGGCCGCACGGAAAGAACGCGTTATTGGAGAATTCGCTTTTCGGGAGGGAGGATAAAGCCGGAAGTGCTACAGATCCTCGAGCTGCCGCTCGTCCATGTCAAAGACGATGCGGTCGAAGTCCATACTCGCCTGGAGGAGCTTGTCCGGAAAGGTTTCTGCGTCCTGCAGAATGAGGCGGTTGAAATCCTCACCCGCCTTGCGGAACTGAGCCAGCATAGTGTTGATCCGCCTCTTGTTGTGCGACCAACTCCAGGGATACGGACGAGGCGAGCTGCAGCCGAAAGGGAACACGACAACGGCCGCTGCAAGTAAGAGCAGGAATCTGCGGACCATATCGCTTCTCCTTTTGAGGTCTTGCTTCTTCCCGATAACGCTATTCTAGGGCGGTCCGCCCTGCATGTCAACCGCCGGGGCCCCCCGCCCCTCAGTCCTCAGGCGGGCCTTCCATATCATATTCGTTGTACTCGCCGCTTTCCGCGTCCACCGTGCCCCGGGGCTCGGGAGCGACGGCATCAAGCCCGGCGACAAGCCTGTCCATGATCTCATCACACTCTTTCTGGGCCTCTCCGAGCTCCTCCTCCCGCTCCTCGAAGCCCCAGAGGTGCAGCGAAATCTTGGTTTCCGTGCCCATATCTTCCAAGTACCAGCATGAAACGGCGTCCCAACCCTTACGGCGGATGGTATACATGAGTTTTTTATTTTCAATAATATCCAAAACCCGCCCGGGCTCACCGGGGGCATGATCGCCTATCAAAGCGCATGGTCCGAGGATCTTGAGCTCAGGATCTCCATGGAGTTTCATTATGCGCTCCCAGCATACTTCGGGCGCGGCGTAAGAATAACCGAAGGAAGAAGCGAATTGCTGGCCGGTCGCCTCGTAAACTTCCTCGGGAAGATCAGGCCGGTCTGTTTTTTCCAAATAGCGGCAAAGTGAAAGGAGAAGGGCCCTCCAGCCCTCCTCAATATCGGCGATCTCTTCCTCTCTGCCCTGGAAACCGGCCTCAAACAAAGTAAGGCGGGTTTCAGGCCCCTCGGCCGTTATATGCCAGAGCAGCGCGCCGTACCAAGGAGGCTCGTGTCCTTCCAGAACGGTATGGAAAAGTTTGCGTCCCTCAACCACATCAAGCACAACCCCTTCAGACCGGTAGGAGCCTTCCTCGCTGCCCCCTGCGAAAACAGCTTTCCCGCCTATCCGCAGCTCGAGTTCCATTTCATCGCAGGCTGTAAACCATGCCTTGAATCTGTCAGGGACCGTGAGGGCTTGCCAAACTTCCTCAGGTGAAACCGAAAGCCCGAGCGATATCCTGATGCCTTCGCTCATGGCACCTCCTTGAAGCCGGTCACCGGCTTGCTGTGCGTGCAGAAAATGCTCCGGGTGAAAACGGTGAAAAAACTCCCGCGGAAAGAACTCATTGTATGGCAAGGCCCTCGGTTTGACCACCCGATCGGACACATGTCCAAGGCCGCTTTGTTGAGCCCTTCTCAACAGCCCTGTAGGATTGTTCTCTTTTCGCCGAACGAGGAGGCTTCGAAGTGAGGAACCTTTCCACTTTGCTGCTTCTTGCGGGAGTGCTGCTTTGCAGACACAGTCTGGCCGCCGACCCGGCGCTGGTTGTACTTAAGAACGGCGACAGGCTCAGCGGGAAAATAGTCTCTCTGCGCAGGGGAACCTTGGTTCTCAAATCACAGGCAGGCACATATCGTGTCGCTTGGGATCAGGTGCGGAGCCTTGATTGCCCCGACCCCCTCGAAGTTCAGTTGCGCGGAGGCGGCTCTATGGTCGCCAGGTTGCACTCTGAGGGAGGCGCTGTGGTCCTGCAGGCGGCTTCCGGCAAGTCGTTCAGGGTGCCGCCCGACGGGATAACCGCCCTGAGCCCTGTTGAGCGCAAAGAGCTTACGGAATGGGATCGCTGGTCCGGGACCTTGACTTTCGGTGCTACAGCAAAAAGCGGCAACACCGATTCCTCTGCGCTCTCCTCCCGCCTCAGTGTGCAGCGTCGCGGTGACAGCGACCGGGTTTCCTCGAAATTCGGCTGGGATTATGTTGAGGTGGAAGGAAGGGTTTCAGACCGCCGCATAAACGGTGAGGTCAGGTACGACTATTTCGTGGTACCCAAGGTTTTCGCTTTCACAAGTCACCGGGGGGAAAGAAGCTTTGCAAAGGAGCTCAGCCTGCGTTACACAGGCTGCTTGGGCGGCGGGTATCAGTTCTTTGAGAGCAAGCCTTTCGAGCTTTTTGCGGACGCCAGCATCGCCTATGTGAACGAGGACTATAAAACCGATCGGTCGGGTCCTGTACCTCGTTCTCTGGACAAGGAGTATCTGGCTGCGAAACTCGGAGCCCAAGCCACCTGGCGTGTCCGCGAGAACCTCCAAGTTGAGCAGAGCGTAGGCGGTATGGTGAACGTGCGCAACAAAGAAGATCTCAATCTGCGGAGCGAGACTTTACTTAAGGTGGAGGTCATGCCGCCTGTGGGTATCACGTTTTCGCTCTTATTTGAGTTCGACAACACGCCGGGCCGCGCAAAGGAACGGCTGGACGTGATTGGTACGGCGGGGCTTACGGTTTCATTCTGAGTCTGCGCTTGACAGATTCCCTTGTCGGCGGCACACTACGGTGTAGTTTACAGCGATTGTCGTACCCGCGGTGGGTACGGCCGTCGGGGTGCCCCTCAGGTGGCTTAAAAGGGAAGCCGGTGCAAATCCGGCGCGGCCCCCGCCACTGTGACTGGGGACGAACGCGGCACGGACCACTGAAGCGGGCGGATCGAAAAGGTCGCCGTTTCGGGAAGGGCCGCAAGTAGGAAGATCCAGGAGCCAGGAGACCTGCCCCGACGGGTCGAGTGAAGCTGTGTGCCGGACATGACGGCGAACGGAAGACTCTTCGGGGGCAAGGAGTCCATGGTGGCCTGCCTCAGCCTCTCAGTCTTCGGATTCCCGGCCCTCTCTTTGTAAGAGGCGCTGTTGTTTTGTGCTCAACCGCCTTGGTCCTTCCGGCGCCGGGCTCCCTCCTGCGCACAGCTTGAGAAGTACAACAAGAGCATGTTCGGGAGGAACTGCAAATGAGCACACCTGTGAAGAAACGCCTCGCTTCTGTCGCCGCCTGTTTGATCGCCTCGCTGCTCGTCCATTCGGCTGAGATCGCGTGGAAGGGAAGCGATATCGGGGAGGCTGTGAATGTTCCGCTTTCGAGCGGAGCTTTCATCGGAGGAGTCGATTTCACCGGGCCCGGCGAAATCGTCCTTTTTAACGGTGAAGCGGTTGTTCTCTGGGACGGCCGGGAATTCGCCGAGCTCTGGAGACCGCCTGAAGCCGTGTACGGCGCTTTTGTGCGGGTACACGGTGAGGAAATCTACTTCGGTGAAAGTACCAACGGAACGATATGGAAAATCAACATACAAACAGGTACGGGCACGGCCGTTGAGACTGTTCCTTTTGTTTTCGATCTTGCATTCGATCCTTTCGATCGCCCTTTTGTTTCAGCTCCAAGTGCAGGGGGCAACGAGTCAAATCCGAGAAACGGTTTTTACCTCGTTGATTTCGATCCCGAGACCGCTCCCGACCTTATCGCTGAAGTGCCCGGCTACTCAGGACCGCTTTGCTTTGAGCCCGACGGTGATTTGCTTGTTGCGACAGCAGAACCCGGTAAAACGTCCAAGATCTTGAGGTTTGCGTTCGAAGATCTCAAATCCGCCATAGGCCGGGGACACCTTACTGAGGTCGACTCTCAAGTCGTTGCTGAAGGATTACCTTCCGCCTATAACCTCGGCTTCGGCCCTGCAGGGCTTCTACTTGCAACCGATTCGCTGACAGGTGCGGTGCTCGCTGTAGACAGAGCCGGATCGAATTGGAACTGGGCTGAGCCTGAAGGCGGTTTTGCAGCACCGACTTTTCTTGCAATTGCACCGCGGGGTGGAGTGATCGGTTTTATAAACAGCGACTTTACGACATTCAACCAGCTTTCGATCCTCAAGTTCAGGAGTGCATGGCGCGGAGCACTCGTTCGTTCGGCTGTCGACCGGGACCTCCCTCCCAAGAAGGCTCCGGGCGGGCTTGCTTTCGACCGCTTCGGCCGTGCGGTCCTTTTCAACGGGGAGGCGCTTGTAAGGTATGAAGCAGGGGAGTGGACCGAGCTCTGGAGACCGGAAAGCCCTGTCTTCGGTTCTTTTGTCGTAATCCACCAAGACACCGTTTACTTCGGCGAAAGCACGGGAGGGACGATACGAGTGCTGCCGCTTTCAGGAGGAGAAGAGCGGCTCGGCGAAACCCTTCCCTTCAACTACGATCTTGCGTTTGATCCTTCAGGCCGGGCGTTCGCCTCTGCGCCTTCACCCTCAGGCACTTTCCAGGAGCCTGTAAACGGCGTGTATTTCGTTGACTTTGAACCTCAAACACCTCCCCGGCTTGTTATCGAAGTTCCGGGCTGGTCAGGTCCCCTTGCTTTTGCTCCCGACGGCGATCTGTACGTAGCCACGGCACCTGCTGAAGGAACGCCTGCAGTGCTTCGCTTCGCCTCCTCAGACATAAGGCAGGCGCTCTCTTCGGGCACCGTTCTGACAATTGATTCGGCTGTGGTCGTAGAAGAGGGCCTCACCGGTGCCTACGATCTTCTCCTAGGGCCTTTCGGCCTCCTCTTCGTAAGCGATCCCGTCACCGGAACTCTCTGGGCCGTGGATCCTCAGGGCCGCTGGGGCCGATTCGTACCTGCCGGTGCAAGCGAATCTTTCGCAGCTCCGACATACTTGGCCTACGATGAGGTTTCGGGGGTTCTGGGTGTTGTCAACTCGGATTTCAATTCTTTCAATCGGCTCAGCCTCATTGAAATCGAGCTTAGATTCCGCAGGGGATTCGCCAACGAAGACGAAAGCCTTGACCTTGCTGATGCGGTCTCGATTCTTTCTTTCTTGTTCAGCAGCGATCCCGGTCCCCTGAACCTCGACAGGCTCGATGTGAATGACGACGGGGCGGTCGATGTGGCGGATCCCGTTTTTCTTCTTTCGTATCTTTTTGCAGGCGGACCGCAGCCGCCGCCGCCTTTTGCAACTCCGGGATTCGATCCCACACCCGATACGCTGGGAGCGCGCTGAAGGAGAACGTATCGTGAGAAGTCGGGGGAGAAGGGAAACGGGCCTTTCCGCTCGGGCAGGCGCGAGGGGTTCTGTGATCCTTCTCCCCCTTTTTGTGTTTCTGCTTGCCTCCTGCAACGAACCGAGATCTGAAAAAGGAAGCGCAAGCGCGCAGCTTGAAAGCCCTTGTCGAGTGCTTGTCGCAAACAGTCTGGCCGAGACGCTGTCTTTGCTTTCCTACGGAACGGAAAAGGAACTTTTCCGGGATGTACTTCCCACCGGTTCGGCGCCTTCTCAGATCGTTGTAAGCGGAAAAAACGCTTACATCGTCAATTCGCTCAGCCATACCGTTCAGGTTGTCGATTTGCCCGGCATGAGGTCGGTCCGCACCATACAGTTGGGTTTGGGCAAAAACCCGATGTCGCTTTGTCTCTTTCCCACAGCGCAGGGTGAAAGAGCTTATGTAGCTGAGTTTGTCGGAGGAGTGGTCGATCTGGTGGACTTGAGCGGAAACGGAGGTGTGATCGACTCTCTTCGGTTGCCAGGGAATCTGCCGCGTGATCAGGAAGGAAGTCCCACAAAGCCCTTCCCCGGCAACCTCGTTGTTTATGGAAACACACTTTACGTTGCGCTTTCAAATCTGCGCGGCGACGGCGGGGCTCTGTGCGCAGGGGGCCCAGGGGTTCTCACCGCCGTAGCTGTAGATCCGCAGAGCGGCGCCTTTCTGGAGACCGCCGCACAGATAGTGTTACCCGGCAGAGATCCGATCGATCTTGCGTTGCTTCCGGGAGGCGGCGCGCTTCTTGCGGTCTCATGTGCCGGGGACCTCGATCCTGCAGGAGGTTTTGCGGGGAACGGGTCGCTCGTACTGGTTGACGCCGATCTGAAAGAAGCTGTCGGAGTGCTTGACTTTCAGACCGCAGGTGGCGCGGCACCTTTTGACCTGCTTGCTTCAGAAGGGAATCTTTATGTGGCTGATGGGATGGCCGGGCGTGTTTTTGTCGTTTCGATTGAAAAACTCAAAGAGCTTGCAGCTGCGCGATCCGGATCCCCGGCTGACCTCGGGCCGGCTTTGAAGGGTACCGTGCTTCTTCCCGGCTACGGTGAAGGCTTGAGCTACGCTTCAGGGCTTGCAGCTTGGGGGCCTTACGTTTTTGTTTCAGAGTTCAACCACGATTGTCTGCTTGTCCTCAGAGATGATCAAGTGGTTGATTCTTTTCTTGTAGGCGATGGCCCCGATGCAGTCGCGGTATGGTCGGGCGGCTCCGAAGTACTCTTCCCGAAAAAAGCTTTTGTGTGGTTCGGCCGCATGGTCGACCCGCAGGTTGAAAGCCGGGCATACGGCCAGGTCGGCAAACAGGCGGGGCCTGCCTCGTGGTTGGATTTGCAGGCTCCGGCGGGTGCGGCGATTTACTCCTGCACGGCGCGCAAGTATGTGCCTTTCGGCGCAAAGGAAGCAGAGAATTGGCCTGACTCTTTCAAACTGCGTTCGGTTGAACTTAACGGCACGGTTGTTCTGACGCCGCTTACAGAGCTTGCAGCGTGCTTGGCCGAGGAGCTCGGTCAGTATTCCCCCGAGGGCGTTCTCCGGGCGGGCGGAAGGCTCGAGCGTCATTTTGCAGGAGTGCGTATATTCGTTCC
>CAZGYL010000144.1:0-10142 GCA_964529985.1 uncultured Planctomycetia bacterium
GACCAGCTCCTTCCGAAGCCAGGTCGACTGCAAGACGCGCAACTTCTGTTTCTTCTTGTCCAGACCTCCGCGCCAACTCCTCGACCGCATGCCGGTACCGGTCCCGGCTGTCGAAATCCATGCGGCCGTAAACAGCAATCGGATCCTCACGCAGAACCCCTTCAACCAAGCTGAGCTGGTCGAAAACCTCACGCCAGTCTGTAAGCGTCAACCGCCGCAAAGTGGTGACAATGTTTCCGACGGTGACCTGATTTGCAGCTTGAACGGTCTGCTCGTGCAAAGTCAAATCGGTAAGCGGTTCGCCCAAAGTGCGTTCAAGCCACGCGCGCACCGGCGTAAGCAGAGCTTCTTCGTCGTAGAGGTGCTCAAAAAGCTGAAAAGCGAAGTGAGTCGAAGGCTTTTGCTTTTGAGCGGCCAGATCCGCCAGAAGTCCGAAAAGCCGCCCCGCATCCCCCCCACTTCTTGCAGCGGCAAGGAGCCTGTTGGCCCAGAATTCGGCTGCACGGCGCTCACCGAGCCGATCGATAAGCGTTGCAGCAAGCGCGGCCAAACGCTCTATGAGCGCAACGCGGAGCATAAGAGGCAAGGCCCAAAGCTCCCCGATGGTGAGAGCGACTTGCTCTTGGTACGCCTCCAGGAACGTTGTTATAGCGTTTCGATCGATCTGGCCGTCGGTGAGTCTTACCAGTAAGTCCGCAACTTCCCGGATCCTGGGCTTACCCTCACCTTCACCGGCTGCAATAAAGGGAAGATCACGGTAAAACCCGGCCGGAAGGTTCAACCGCACGTCGTCTATCTGTGCTTGGATAATGTGAGCGTTGTCCAGAAGCCACTCAGCGGAAGGAGAAAGGCGGCCCTCAAGTCGCGCCGCAAGGGCCAGGCGCCGTCTTGCCGAGCGCAGCGCGCGTTCGTAGCCGCGCAGCTCGGCCCTCAGATCACCTTTCGGCTTCCCGTACTCAGCGCGTTTGTGCCTGCGGCCCAGAGCACGTGCTTCCTTCACCAAGCCACCCAGGGAGAGAGGCTCTTCTCTTCGAAACGGAGCAGCATAAGGAAAAACCGTAACAGGCAGGAAGGAAAACAAGCCGGCGCCTGTACCTCGAAGAACCGCAAAGGCCTGCTCCAGGCGTTCGGGCGCTGCACGTACCAGCAGCACCGTCTCCTCACCTACGGCATAACCGGCATAACGCTTAAGAACCTCTCGGTCGGAGCGCGTAGTGAGAAAAAGCCGGACAAATCCACCCAGCAAGAGGCCGATTCCCAAAAGAAAAAGCCACTGCGGCCATGTGGCACTTACACCGACGTACCAGAGCACCGCCGGCGGCAGCACCACCAGCAGAGCCGGCAAGCCTATTGAGAACAGAACCCTTCGCAGTGCGATTCCCCCGAAAAAGCCGATCCCGGCGGTGCTGTCCTTCGCCGGGCCGGCGAGGAACGCCCGCGTAAATCCCGCCCGCCTGAGGCGCCTCAGCGCCTTTTCAGCCTCCTGTCTCTTCGTGAAGTACCCGACCAGGAGACCGGTCCGATTCTCAAAAAGTCCTTTCATGCGGCCTGCGTAATTGCTCCGTCGGTTCCTCGCCTTCGGGTCCAGGGCCGTGCACTCTGATAGTGCTTGGGATATCCTATCGGCGTCGTTCGGGCGGGTAAAGCCGGTGCGCCGAAAGTCCGCCGCCCGCTGTGAGCGCAGGCAGGCCGCTCGAAAGCTCCACAGAAGGAGACTTTATGACGTGGTCGATGGCAGTCGTGCTGGCAACGCTGGCTCTCTCATTCGTACTTTTCGCCAGAGAATGGCTTCCGGTGGACCTCACAGCGTTGCTTGTGGTGTTGGTACTGCTGCTTACAGGAGTACTGGAGGCTTCCGAAGCACTTGCAGGCTTCAGCCATCCCGCGGTTGTTGGGGTGGGAGCGCTTTTTGTCATTACCGAAGGGCTACTGCATACAGGTGCAGTGAATATGGTCGTGCGCAGGCTCCTGGCGCTTGCCGCGCGGCACCAAAAAGCTGCAGTCGCGGTGCTTCTTCTCACTGTGGCGACCACTTCGGCGTTTCTCAACAACACACCCGTTGTCGCGATGTTCATTCCGGTTGTGTTACGCCTTTGTAAGCGTCTGGGCCTGGCGCCCTCAAGGCTTCTAATTCCGGTTTCATTTGCAGCGATCCTAGGCGGCACGTGCACACTGATAGGCACGTCAACAAACGTCATGGTGGCTTCGATAGCCGCAGAGCACGGTGTCGCGGTTCAAATGGGCATGTTTGAGTTCGCGAAACTCGGGATACTCCTGTCTGTTCTTGGGACGGGGTACCTGGTTTACGCCGCCTCACGCCTGCTTCCCGACAGGGAAACGATCACATCGGTGACGGAGCGCTCGGGGCAACGGCCCACTGAGTATGTGACCGAATTCGAAATTCCGGCATCAAGTCCTCTTGTGGGTAAACCTTTCTGCGAAACCCCTTTTGCTCGGGGGGCCGCTTTGCGCGTGGTGCAAATCGTCAGAGGGGAGGAGATTCTCTGGCCGCCTTACAATAGACTGGTGCTTGAGCCGGGTGATACTGTGATTGTAGCCGGAGACATTGAGGAGTTGGTTCCCCTGGCGCAGCGCCAAGGTGTGATCCCCCTGGAAGAGCTGCTTGAAACAGGAACGGCCAAGGCCACCACTCAGAAAGCATTCCTTGCTGAAATTCTCGTTTTACCAAACTCAAGCTATATCGGGTTGAGCTTGGATCAAGCGCGCTTCAGGAGGCGATTCGGCGTAAGCGTGC
Organism: uncultured Planctomycetia bacterium; assembly: GCA_964529985.1. Classification (GTDB taxonomy): domain Bacteria; phylum Planctomycetota; class UBA8108; order UBA8890; family UBA8898; genus CAZGYL01. Next base: position 2,756 of record CAZGYL010000144.1, read on the forward strand.
TTGCCGTGCAGCGACACGGCTTACACCTGAGACACAGGATCTCGCGGCTTCCGCTGAAAGTAGGCGATGTCCTTTTGGTTCAAGGCTCGGAAAGCGATATCAGCCGCCTTGCCGGAGAGCCCGGTCTCTTGCTGCTTCCGGGAAGAGGCGAAGTGCCTGGTTCGCTCGGAAAACTTCCGATAGCTGTCGGCGTTTTGCTCTTGGTTGTATGTGCGCTTGCATTCAACCTCCTGCCGATGGCGGTTGCAGCGCTTGCAGGAGCCGCCCTCATGACGCTTACCGGCTGTCTGCCCGCAAGCCGCATCTATGAAGCTCTCCCCTGGAGGGTCTTGATTTTGATAGCCGGTATGCTGGCGCTGGGAACCGCAATGGAGAAAACCGGTACGGCTGATTGGATCGCGGGTGAATTGGTGGGCTTCGCTCAAGGAGGATCCGCTCGGCTTCTTATCTTCTCCCTCCTTGTGATAACTACGCTGCTTACCGAATGCGTGTCCAATGCGGCTGTCGCAGCCATTATGACGCCGATCGCTCTCAGAACCGCGGTCTTGTCGGGAATCGCTCCGACACCCTTACTTATGGCGGTGGCTTTCGGTGCAAGCTGCAGTTTTCTCACACCTATCGGGTATCAGACAAACACGCTTGTTTACGCCGCCGGCGGATACAGATTCGGGGATTTCTTCAGAATCGGAATACCGCTTGTGGTCTTGGTTTGGACGGCGGGAGGGCTTTTGATCCCGGTCCTCTGGCCTCCTGCTTTATGAGAGAGCGGGCGGCTGGAGATGGTGGAACAGTGGGCCGGATGGGGGTGCAGCGCCGGCTCTCTTGACCGGCCGGACCGGGATCGTTAGGATCTACTAGTGGTAACTCCGGTAGCGGCAACGCACTGAGTTTGTCAGGGTTGGAAGGTCTGAACCCTATGGGACCTGCGGCAAGAGGAAACCGGATCGGAACGCCCCAATGTGGTTTTTTGTCTCCACTAGCGGGCTCGGGACTAAGAGGAGGTGACCTATGTCTCCAAAAGGCTTTCGTCTTTATTCTTTGACGATACTGCTGCTTGGAGCTGCGACAGTAAGCCTGAGTGCAGCTCCGACCCTTGAGAAAGCTTTTATTTTCGGATCGCGGCAGCTGACCTGCGAGGTCTTCAACGCACCCGGGACGAATTACACCGTGGTGTATCAGGGTACTCCCCAACAGTTGGCTTATGATGAGGTGCGTGGTTGGGGTTATGAGGTGCTTTATCCAGCGGGGACCTCGCCGTTCGGGAACCGCGGTGGATACGGCATTTTCGGGCCTTTTGATGACTCGGCCAACAACAGAAACCAGTTCCCTGATACTTGTCCTTCTGAGATTTATGATTCGTTTATCGGCGCGAAGAATTTCACCAACGAATGCAGCGTGAACACCGTGGGGGATCCGGAAACGCCCTGCGCTGAAGCAGGGTTGACCCCTGAAGGGATCATCTTTCGTGTGGACGTCCCGAACGGTAAGTACCGTTTTGTAGCTGCGGTCGGATCGGCCGACAACAGGCACGCTCACCGGATCATTGTGGAAGACGGAGGGGCAGGGCCGCCTGAGAATCTGGGGGATAACTTCGTTGTGCTGGTGGACAACTTTGATCAAGCCGAGTACTGTCCGGGTACTTTTGCCCGCGTCGGCTTCGGCTGCTTTATCCCACCGCCCGCCGAAGGACCTCAGTTCGTCAACATGGACAGCGAAGGCAAGGTCACGGACGGCCCGCCTGACAGCCCTACGCTTGAGGTCACACAAGGCTACATTCGGGTGCACCAACTTCAGGCCAATTCAAACGACGGTGCATGCGGTACTCGCGATGCCAACGGCGGTGACATGGTGATCCTTGAAATCTGGCGTGTCGACGACGAGCAGATACCGCCTGGTGCATTCGCAAGCGCAACGCGCACGATTGACCCGCCTTTTCAACCGCCTGACAGCGAAGTGACGATCACGCTTGATGTGCAGGGACCTGCGGGGAACCAGGTGACTCTCACGGAGCAGATTCCTGAAGGGTACACGGTGACCGACGCCGGCGGCGGCACGGTGGGAGACGGCTCTTTGACTTTCACAATAGAGGCCGACGGCCAAGTTCAATACAAGCTGCGTACCCCGAAGGACATTTGCAAGACCGTAAAACTCCAGGGCGAAGTGGCGGTCGAAGGCGGGTGCAAACTGCCTGTGATCGGCGATTCGATTCTACGCTGCGAAGGAGCGCTGTCGCTTACAGGCGGAGTGCCGGCTTTTCTTATAATCGGGCCTATTGACCTGGGCGGCAACGCCGGGAATAACTGCGATGACAACGGTAATCTGGCTACAACGGATTACATAGACGAAGGGATTCCGAACGGGGTCAGTGAAACCAACACCCTTCTTGAAGAAGGCGATGAGGTGGGACCGGACTTCGGCGGAGCCGCCGGGGGAATCGGTGTAAAGCAGGCTGTAAATCCGGCTATCAACCCCGACTGGATCGATGGCATTTTGCAGGTATGGGTGGCGCAAGCCGACGCGAACGGATATGTGAACTTCAACCTGCCGGAGAACATCGGTGACCCTGTAGACGATTACGTGGTATACAGTTTGGTTTACGTTGAGAACCGCACCGATGAATGCCGCAATGTGATCCTTCATGTGGGAAGCGACGACGCAGTGAAAGTGCGCCTTAACGGGCAGATCATTCATGTGAATCCGGTTTGCCGCGGAATCGGAGGGCTTGGAGGCGGCGACTTGGTGCCAGCCTCGCTTCAGCCGGGCGTAAATGTGATGCTTATTGCTGTGGTTGAACGGGGAGGCGGGAGCGGAGTCAGGCTGCGCGTGCTTGATCCTGAAGGAAATCCGATAACCGACGGTAGCATAGTTACGAGTCTCACTCCTCCCGCTTCGATGCCGCAAACTATTTCAGCAACGGTAACCCGCGCTGTTGATCCTCCTGTAGTGGAAGCCGGGGATACGGTGAACGTAACGCTTACAGCAGAAGGTGTTACATCCCCGGTCACCGTTACAGAGACCTATCCGCCCGGCTACACGGTTGCTGATGACGGCGGGGGACAGGTAAACGCCGGGGAAAACACGATAACATTCACATTTACAGCAGACGGCGAAAAGACTTATACCCTACAGGCTCCGGCCGAGGGTTGCGAATGCGAAGTCGGAATCTCCGGGGAAGTAAGAGGCGAGGTAGGGTGTCCTTTGCTTGTGACCGGCGATTCTGTGATCCGCTGCACTCTGCCCGCACCAACCTGCGAGCCTCCGCAGGAGGACGGAGCACAGCTCGTTGCGGCTTTTGCTTTCGGAGTACACGCCGCCCTCCCAGCCGACCTGGGTGAGTGGTGCGAGGTTTACAACGATCCGGGCTCCGTGTACACGCCGGTGGAGCAAACAGACCCGCTTTCGCTCCAGTACAATCCTGACAGAGGCTGGGGCTACGAAGTTTTATACGATGAGTACGGGGTATCCCCTGATACCCCCTATGGAGACCGCGGAGGCTATGAAATCTTCGGACCTTTTGATGACACCGCGAACGCCAGGAACCAGTTCCCGGATACCTGCCCGGAGGAGCTGTACGATTCGTTCATCGGTGCAAAGAACTTCCTGAGCGAATGCAGCGCGAGCACCGTGGGCGACCCTGATACGCCCTGCGCTGAGGCTGATCCGCCGCTTCCGCCGCCTCAACCCCAGGGAATGATTTTCAGGGTCGATGTTCCCAACGGAAAATACAGGTTCGTCGCCGCTGTGGGCGAGCCTGAGAATCCGCACGCCCACAGAATTATTGCAGAAGACGGTGGAGAAGGCCCGCCTGAGAACCTCGGGAACAATTACGTAGTGCTCGTGAACAACTTCGACCAGGCACAATGGGCGAAAGGTGAAACGAACCCGAACGAGCCGGGTCAGGGCGTTTACGCCCGCGTAGGCTTCAACGGCAGGATTCCGCCTCCGGGCGACGGCGAGCCTCCGGATCCGCAGTTCATAAACATGGACGAGAACGGCCTTCCTACGGCTGACTGCCCCAACAGCCCGGTTCTCGAGGTTACGCAGGGCTACATAAGAATCCACCAACTCCAGGGCAACTCCAACGACGGTTGCGGCGGGCCGCGGGACCCCAACGGCGCTGATATGGTCATCCTTGAAATCTGGCGGGTTGAAAGCGGGCCTCAACCCACCGGGTTCAAGCGTGGTGATGCCAATGCCGACGGCGGGGTGAATATCGCTGATGCGATCTCTCTCCTCGGTCACCTTTTCGGCGGTGAGCCTTCCCCGGTTTGCCCTGATGCAGCCGACGCAAATGATGACGGTGCCCTTAACATCGCTGATGCGATCAAGATTCTGGGGCACCTGTTTGCAGGCGAAGGCCCGTTGCCCGATCCGTTCGACGCCTGCGGTCCGGACCCCACGGACGACGAACTCGGTCCTTGCAACTACCCTCAGGAGTTCTGCAAGTAACGCAGCGCAGGGTGCCCGGAAGCGGGCGGCCGGATTGGTTCCGGCCGCCCGCTTTTTTGTTCCCTGCTTACGCTCCTCTCGTAGCAAGCTTGCGGTCCCCGAGCTACCATAACACAGTATGAAGCACCCTATGGAGCAGTCTATGCAACAACAAAGAAATCATAACCCCAAAGACTCCATGCAGTTTCCGTATTTGGGAAGCCTGGGCTGGAATATCGTCTGCGCGATGATCCTGGTATCCTTGGTTCCCCTTTTTGTGCTGGCTTATCAAGGATACCATTGCGCGCGCCAGGCGATCTTGGAACGCACGGAGGAGCACCTCATGTCCATGGTTGAATTCTGCAAAAAAGATCTGGAGCGGCATCTCAGGCAGAGAGGCTCCCAAGCGGGAGGGAGCTCCGAGAGCCTGCTTGAAAACTTAGTCGAATCGTACAACCAGGTCCACCCTGACGCCCACGTCGCCCTATTCTCGCGCCCGAAAGGCAGGCATGTGATCGCGCCGTACGGAAAAACAAATGAGCAGAAGGTTTCGTACCTGAGCGCCGCGCTCCAAACCCCTCACAGCACCGGGCTGTACCGCTTCCAGGACTCCTCCGGACAGGTTCGCCTGGCTGTTTGGGCTCCTGTCCCCGGTACCAAATGGTCTATCGGGATTGACGTTAGGGCCGACGAAGCCCTGCTTTGGCTCGGAGAACTGCGGCGTAGAGCTCTCTTGACCATGGCGGTGACATTGCTTGTTGTGCTGCTTCTCTCAGTGTGGCTGGCCGGGCGGGTGGTGCGTCCCATGCGCGAACTTGTAGCTGTTGCGGATCGGATCCGGTCGGGCAGATTCGCTGAGCGTCTGGGACCCGTTCGCGGCAGCGAAGCCGAACGTCTGCGCGAAGCGATCAACCGAATGCTCGATGAGCTGGAGCGCTACAGGCACAAACTGGCTCTTTCCGCGTCGCTTGCTTCAATAGGCGAACTGAGCTCTCGAATCGTGCACGAGCTGCGAAATCCGCTTTCCTCCATAAAAGTCAACCTTCAGGCTCTGGCGGAAAAAGTCACCGGAGACCCGCTGTACCGGGAGCTTGCCCGAATCGCCCAAAATCAAGTCGAGCGGCTTGAGAAAATGCTCAATGAGCTCCTGGACTACGGCAAACCCGTACAGCCCTCGCCCCGGGAAATCTCCTTCACGGATCTGCTGCTTGAGGTTCGATCCGTCGTAAGCGCCGAAATCCAGCGCAAGAATGTTGAGCTTATTGTGCGGGAAGAAAGCCGAGAAATCTTGTGGTGTGACCCGTCGCTCCTCTCGCAAGCTCTTGCCAACATACTTATGAACGCTGTTCAGGCGGTCGGCGAGGGAGGAAAGGCTTGGATAAGCTATAGGGCGGAAGACGAGCTGAGGATTCTGGAGGTTGCGGACAACGGCCCCGGCCTTGTGAACGTAGACGAATCGGAGCTCTTTAAACCCTTTTACTCGGCCAGACCCGGTGGAACGGGCCTCGGGCTTGCCAACGCGAAAAAGATCGTCGAACTTCACGGTGGGACGGTTCATGCCGGCGAACGTCCCGGGGGCGGCGCGGTGTTCACAATGAGCTTACCGGGGGCCCCCGCAAGCTCTACAGATAAATCGTCGATACCGGGATAGGACTTCTATGGCGAAAATTCTCGTAATCGATGACGACCAGGCGTTAAGTCGTTCGCTCGAGCTGCAGCTTTCGCACTACGGGCACCAAGTGCGTACCGCAAGCACCGGCTCGGAAGGCATTGCAGCCGCAGAAGCCTTCTCCCCTGAAATCGTGCTTGTGGACCTGAAGCTTCCTGACACCTCGGGGCTCAGCGTCCTTGACCGCCTCGTTGAAATGCTTCCGAACTGCCTTGTGGTCATGATAACAGGACACCAAGACGCAACGGCCACAGTTGAAGCCATCCGGCGTGGAGCATTCGATTACCTGCGTAAGCCGCTGGACCTCAATAACCTGCGGCTTCTTCTGGAAAAGGCGCTCCGCCGGCTCTCCGCCCGGCCGCGTCCCGCTCTCAAACTCGATGGGATCGAAGATATTCCGGAACGCGAAATCGTGGGTGCCGATCCGGCCGTGCTGGAGGTTCTTAAAACGATCGCCCGCCTCAGCCGCAACCGCGTACCCGTACTCATAGAAGGAGAGAGCGGAACAGGTAAAGAGCTTGTCGCAAGAAAGCTTCATGAAGCGTCCACCCCCAATGAACCCTTCGTCGCCGTGAATTGCTCGGCGGTGGTTCCGACGCTTTTTGAAAGCGAACTTTTCGGTCATGAGAAGGGCGCCTTTACAGGCGCTGAGACGCGGAAGATCGGTAAGCTGGAACGGGCCGGGTCCGGTACGATATTCTTCGATGAAATCGGGGACATGCCCCTTGAGCTTCAGGCCAAACTGTTGAGAGCCCTCCAGGAGCGGGAGTTTGAACGCGTCGGCGGCAATGAACCCATAGCGCTTCGCGCCCGCGTTATGGCAGCGACAAACCGCCCTCTCCAACAGCTTGTCGAAGCAGGGTCTTTCAGGGCCGATTTGGCCTACCGTTTGACTGTCACCCGTATTTACCTGCCGCCGCTGCGCGAAAGGAAAGCCGATATTCCTCTTCTTGCCTCACACCTCGTACGCAGAATAAGCCGCGAGCTCCACCGCCCGATCGAAGCGGTGGAAGAAGAAGGGCTTAAATTGCTTGCGCAATACGAGTGGCCCGGTAACGTCCGGGAGCTTGAAAACGTTCTAACAAGGGCCGTTCTTTTATGCCGCGGCAATGTTCTTTCCGAAGATGAGATCCGCTCCGCTTTAGGCCGCCCGACACCTACCCCGGCCGGTAAGGTACCCACTCTGCGGGAAGCCGAACGGTCCTGCGTTGAGAAGGCTCTTGCCGCGGCGTATTGGAATATAACGCAGGCGGCAAGAATGCTGGAGATATCACCCACAACCCTAAGAAA
>CAZGYL010000145.1:0-10125 GCA_964529985.1 uncultured Planctomycetia bacterium
TGAAGTACTCCAAATGGCGATCAAGGAGCCTTCTCAGCGCCTCCCCTTCCTCTCGGGAATAATGTCCCGTTGCTTCTATGTCTGCAACAAGCTTGCTCCACATAATACGGAAAGCATCACACCAGGTTTCCTGAGGCTCCATAGGCTTGTGAGGCCCCACATAGCCGTACTTGTCTCCCTGAATGGCATGGACACGCGCAAGACAGCTTCCGACCTGGTGCAGCACGCGGTCGTAATCCGCCGCCCAGACTTCCGAAAGCGCGGTTCCGGGCATGCGTTCCATGATCAGAAACATGCGATCGATATGCTTCCGTGAATCGTCAAAAGCTATGATTCGAGGGACGGGTGCTGCGGCATGCTCAAGTACTGCTTCGTGGACCCGAGGTTCCTGCCGCATCATGTCGCGCTCGTAAAACAGTAACACGGTTCCGGGCGGGGGCGCGATACGCAAGACATATTGCCCGCCCGAGGTGGTCACATAGTAAGAGCGGTTGAATTTGCCTGTGCGGATGGGCTGGAATGTCACGCCCCGCCGGGCTTCGGGCAAATGTTCGGCGACCAGAGCCTTCAGCGTATCAACGCGCGGATCGGCGGTCATAGACTCTGTTTGTGTCGGTTGTGGGGCAAAGCACTCCCGCCCCACCCTTTCGCCCGCCTCTAAGGACCGGTTCGAACCCGCCCCCCTGTAGCCCCCGACCGGCTTCCATGGGGACAAACCATGGACAATCGTGTGTGGGTCTTCACTTTAACACACAAAACTCCGAAAGGGAAGCCTGCAAGGACCCGATCAGCCCGCACCCGGTCCTCGGCGCAACGGGCACGATCCGCTCGCGCAGGAACCTGCGGCATCTGAATAAGCGCAGGCTTCGGGACGGCCGCTTGCAGCGGGACACGCCGAAGGAAGCGAATCGGCCGCGGTCGTGGAAAAGACGCTGAGCATTTTCGCAACGTTCGAACTTCCACAGGCCGGGCATTTAGGACTGGTATCGCCGCGGACAAGAAGTTCAAAGCGCTTTGAGCATTGCTTGCAGGTATATTCGTAGATCGGCATAGGCCCTCAACCTCACCTCAGCTCTCTTTCCGCTTGATCCGCGTCCGGTTATCCTATGATAAGACCGCGGAGATGGCGAGGAAAAGGGTCCAGGCCGGACTTGAGGACGGGAGGTTTTTATGCGATCAGAGAAGCGGAAGCCTGCTCGAATGGATCGGCGTTGGTTCTTAGGAATTCTGGGCGGACTTTCAGCAGCTCCGGCTTTAAAGACCGTCATGGCCGGACCTTTTCAGGGACCCCCGCCCGGAGGCAGTCACGCCGTTCCGGCCGACAAGAAACTGGATCCTCAATGGATCGCGGGACTCTTTAAGAAAGGCGAAGTTGAGGTATACCGGGGGAAGGAACTTGATACGATCGGGATGCCGATCGGAGGCATATGCGCGGGGCAGCTTTATCTGCGCGGGGACGGGACTTTGGGGCTCTGGCAGATTTTCAACAAAAGGCATTTTACAGGCTACGGTGCAACCTGTTACCGCCGGAGGCCTGTTGAGTCCCCGTTGGATCAAGGATTTGCTTTGATACTCGAAGAAGGCGGCCGCAGGCGGCTCCTTGCGCTCAACCGGGAAAGCTTTCCCGGCGTAACGTTCCGCGGGGAGTATCCGATAGGTGAGGTGAAGTACCGTAGATCCGATCTGCCTGTTTCAGTCACGTTGGAAGCGTTTTCGCCTTTCTGCCCTTTGAATGCCGCTGATTCAGGACTGCCGCTTACGGTTTTCCTTATTACGGTCAAGAACGAATCAAAAAGGCCGGTGCGCTGTGGGATTGCAGGGTGGCTTGAAAACGGGGTTTGTTTTTACAGCGCTTCAGAGGCCGCGGGGAAACGGACAAGCAAAGTATGCGAAGATTCAAAAGGCACCTATTTGATCCACGGAGCGGAAGAGGCCCCCGTCGAAAGCTCCGCGCCGAATCGGCCGCCGGTACTGATCGCTGATTTCGAGGGAGAGGATTACAGCGGGTGGAAAGTGGAAGGAACGGCTTTCGGGAAAGGGCCTGCGCGGGGGACCCTTCCGGGGCAACAGAAGGTTTCGGGCTATAAGGGGCGTGGACTTGTAAACACATTCCTTGGTGGGGATGCCCCCACGGGTTGCCTTACCTCTCCGCCTTTCACAATTACGCGCGGGTACTTGAATTTCCTGATCGGAGGGGGCGGCCACCAGGGAAAAACCTGTATGAACCTGATTGTAGAAGGCCGGCGCGTGCGTACGGCTTGCGGAGCGAATAATGAAAAACTGACATGGCGGAGCTGGGACGTCCGCAGCTTCGAAGGTAAAGAGGCCAGGCTTGAGATCGTTGATGCCGCGAGCGGTCCGTGGGGGCATATCAACGTTGATCACATTGAACTTGCAGATACGCCGCGGAAGGCTTTAGAGCCCCTGCGGAAGTTGTTGGACTTCGGTTCAATGGCCCTTGCATTCGCCGGCAAGGCTGAGGTGTTTGAACCCCAAACGCCCCCCGGAAGTCAAAAGGTTCCGTGGGCCGGCCTTAAAGGCCGCAAGCAGGTTTCCTATGAACTTTCAGAACGCCGGAAGGGAGGGCTTGCAACGCCGGTGCGCGAGCTTGAACCGGGCGGGAGTTTTGTGGTACGGGCTTTTGTAACGTGGCACTTCCCGAACAGGCCGCAGGGGAACTTTTACGCCACGCGCTTCAATTCAGCTCAAGAGGTCGCCGAATACGCTTTTGAAAACTTCAAACGGCTGAAGGATACAACCTATCTATGGCATAAGACTTACTATGACAGCACGCTGCCGAAGTGGCTCCTGAATCGCCTGATGTGGCCTGTTTCAAATCTCGCAACAGGCACTTGCCAGTGGTGGGGCAACGGGCGGTTCTGGGCATGGGAAGGCGTTGGATGCTGCCATGGCACTTGCACGCACGTTTGGAACTACGCGCACGCGATGGCACGCCTTTTCCCTGAGCTTGAGCGAAGTGTACGCGAGATGCAGGACCTCGGTGAAGCCTTCCACCCGGACGGACTTGTGGGGTTCCGCGGCGAGCGCAACGGCCGTTATGCAGCCGATGGTCAGGCCGGTACCGTGCTTAAGTGCTACCGCGAGCATCAAATGAGCAAAGACGATTCGTTCCTGCGCCGGAATTGGCCTAAGATCAAGAAGGTCTTGCTCTACCTGATACGCCAGGACGGTAATGCCGACGGCCTCATAGAAAACAGCCAGCACAACACTTACGACATAAACTTCTTCGGTCCGAACACGTTTGTTGGATCTCTTTACCTGGCGGCTTTGCGGGCCGGAGAGGAAATGGCCAGGGAAATGGGAGAAGAAGACACGGCGAGGTTTTTCCGAAAAGTTTTTGAAGCGGGAAGCCGTCATTCGGTCGAACAGCTTTGGAACGGCGAGTATTTCATACAGAAGGTGGATCTGACACGGCACCCGAAGCACCAGTACGCGGACGGCTGTCTTTCGGATCAGCTTTTCGGCCAGGGCTGGGCCCACCAGCTCGGCTTGGGATATATATATCCCAGAGAGCTTGTGGTCAAGGCGCTCAAGAGTGTATGGAAATACAATTGGACACCCGATGTGGGATTGTACAACCGCCTTCACAAGCCCGAGCGCTGGTTCGTAAGCCCCGGAGAAGCGGGTCTTTTCATCTGCACTTGGCCGAAGAGTCGGTACCTGGAGCAGGGCGTACGCTATCGAAACGAAGTTTGGACCGGAATCGAGTACCAGGTTGCAGGCCATATGGTCCGTGAAGGACTTCTTACCGAAGGTCTCGTCATGTGCAGGGCGGTGCATGACCGATATCACCCCTCGAAGCACAATCCTTACAACGAGGTCGAGTGTGGTGATCACTACGCGCGGGCGCTTGCAAGCTGGGGCGTTTTCACCTCGCTTGCAGGTTTTGAGTATCACGGACCCAAGGGGCATATCGGATTTGCACCGCGGTTCCGCCCTGAAGATTTCCGCGCTGCTTTTACCGCCGCCGAGGGGTGGGGCTCGTTCAGTCAAAAGAAAACAAAGGCAGGCCAGGAAGCTCGGATATCCCTGTCTTACGGGTCACTCTCGATCAAGAGTCTTGCTTTGGAGCTTTTACCCGGCGTGGCGGGGAATTCGGTGAAAGTGGAAGTTGAAGGTAAAACCGTACCGGTTTCTCAGACAGTAAAAGACAGGCGTCTTGAGCTGCGCTTTGAGTCCCAAATTAAGCTTAGTGAGGGCCAGGCGTTGCGGATAAGCTGCACCTGAGTCAGTGCGGCTGCTCCCCCGAGCTTGGAACCGTGTGGTTTCTGGGGGAAGCAGAGTTTCGAGCCCTCCCGAACTGCAGCGCTCCTGTTTAGCAGGGGGAGGGGATTTTCCCGTCCCGCTACTTGTGTCTGCGGTAAGCACGCGCTGCTTTTACGAACGCTTTAAAGATGATTTCTTGAGAAGCAAGCAGTTCAGGGTGCCATTGGAATCCGAGCAGGAAGCGTTTTCCCGGAGCTTCTACAGCCTCGATGATTCCGTCGGGCGCTGCGGCGCTTACGCGAAGTCCTTTTCCCAGCCGGTCCACCGCCTGACCGTGAAAGGAGTTTACCTGGTGAGGCCCTGGGCCTATCAGGCGACAAAGCGTTGTGCCGGGCGTGACACTCACGCTGTGAGCTTCGAAACTCCGGGAAGTCACGCCGTGAACTGCGTAAAGCTTCAGGTCACCGCGAAGATCCTTCAGGGTTCCTCCCATTGCTACGTTTATAACTTGAATACCGCGGCAGATTCCCCAAAGCGGGATGTTGAGCTTGAAGGCCGAGCGTACGAGCGGAGGCTCCAGGCGATCGCGCTCTGGATCCGTAACAGCTTTGGGGTCAGGCCTTCCACCGTAAAGCCGCCTTTGTACGTCGGCCCCGCCCGCAAGCAAGAGACCTTGGACTTTTCTCAGGACTTCAGCGGGTCTGTCGACCTCGGGGTGCAAGACAAGAAGCCGTGCGCCTTCCCGGACCAAAGCGATCTCGTAGAAGACCGTCGAAAGCCCGGCCCTACCGTGCCAGGCGGTATCAAAGGAGACTCCTATAATCGGCGCTGCTTTTCCGGCCCCCAGCCTTTGCCAGGTCTTGAATGCGCAAAAGGCGAATATGAGCGCTGAGAGTAAAACGGCGGCGCCGATCTTGGCGGTTCTGATGAGCTTTGATCGAGCTTCAGGGCCCCTGCCGGTGTCCTTTCCTTTCTTTCGGAACACAGGATCTCGGGGTTCAACCTCTCAGCGCTTGATCAGCCAGACATAATCTATCGTAACGGGCGCCTTTGTGGGTTTGCCCTCTCTGTTGACCGAGATTATGCGAATTCGATATCGGCCGGCTTTAAGCCGATAATTTCGATCTCCGAGCGCGTTTCGGATGATCAAGTTGTAGGGAGTTCGAAGCGCAACAGGAGCGCCATCTTTGCGGAAGGCTTCACCGTTCAGGGTGACTTTCATGTGATCAGCTTCCGGCGTGTGAGCAACGGTAAAGCCCAAGCTGTAGATTCCGTCGCGGGAGACCGGAAGGAGTATCTCCAGGAAGGCCTCGGGGGCCTGAGGATTCCACTTCAAGGCTCGCCCCCCTGCAAAGGCCGGGTCAGCAGGATAGCTCACAATGCCGCCCGAAGGTACGGCAGCGAGGTTTTCGGCTTGAAAGAAGACGGCATTCCTGCACGCTCCCGCCGCTTGGGGAAGGTAAGGAGGAAGAGGCGGGACCTTGAGAAGTGCAGGGCGGAGCGGAACCCGGTCGTCCCGCGTTTCGGGGAAGGCGTAGAAATAGGCGATTCTGCCGTAGCTCAGCTCGCGTACCGGAAGGTGTGGGAAAAGTTCCATGAAGAAGAAAATCGACCTTTTGAAAGGAAGGGAGTCGAGGATCTGCCACCTTATATTCGCAACGTATCCGCGGTTACCGGGGCCTGTCACCAAAGGCTGAGCTGCATAAGCGTAGGCGAAGTGGTCGGGAGCGCTCCATGCGTAGTTGAAGTAATCCTCAGAACCCGTTCCGAATGTACTCGGCACAGTGTCGTCGTCGACCCAGATCTTTTCATCGCCTTCACCCCACCAGCCGCCGGCCGGAGTGGGCACGGCGGTAGGGTTCATGATCAGCGCCGCCGTCCCCACATACACGCCTTTGCCGCGCGCGCAAAGGAAAGGAAGGTCAATCACCTCGCCCATATGCCTTGCCCAGAGGTCATGATCCACGCGATAGGAGGCGAAAAAATGCATTGATCTATTTTCTTCCCACCGATAAGGCGATATGCGCGCAACTCCGCGCACCCGCGCTGAAACCTCCGACCAGTTCTCAAGCTCAAGCCTCACGGACCGGGCGAAGGGCATGAAAAATCGGCATGTCATTGCTCCGTCCGGCTCAACCTGCATGGGAAGCGAAACGTAAGGATTAATTCCCGGCCCTGCGCCGAAAAAGTCTCCGAGCGGAGCAAGCACCTGCGGATTCGGCGCTCCGTCGAAGGAGACACGAAGGACCGTGCCCCGGAGAGCGGCTCTCGGATCCGGGCTTTCCAGGGTGAAGCGAAGAAGAGAAATCGCCCCGGACTCCTTTTCCAAAGACAAGAGGACTTTGCGTTCCTCGGGCTTGAGAGTTTCCTCAAAGGCGGTATCTCGGCCGGCCGGCACCGGAAGCTTCCGTGCATCTGAAAGGATCTCCGAAACTTTTTGAATGAGCGGCGCAGCGGCTTTGAGTTCTTTGCGGGAAAGTGTCTTCACGGAGGTACCCGGTGGGTACACACGTACCTGGATCTGGTAGAAGTGTACATCACTCTTGCGGCCGATCCATTCGATCAGGCAACGCTTTGCGAAAGGTATGGGGAAGTAAGCCGCCTCCCGTTGCTTGAAGCCGTTCGGCTGTGGAGACTGTCCTAAAAGAGCGCTGTAAGGATCGCTCAAGAAAGCCTGCGCGGGTCCGTCGTAGAAAGGCTGCGAAAGATCGTCCAAAAAGAGGCGTATCCGCCCGCGGATAAGAGCCGTCCAGGTTCTTACGATTGCACCCGGGCCTTTTACATCAACCATTACGTAGGTACCGAGCCCGTTTCGGTCGGGTTTGCGGGAAACGCGCAGGAACCCGGGAATAGGCTCCCTTCCAAAGCCATCTGAGTTTGCATACCAATTGGGACCGTAGGGTTTCCTGCTCCTGCGGTCGTAGCTCGAAAACTGGATTGTCTTGAAATGAGGAGCGGGGAAGCGGCTCAGTCCCTCCATATCGATCATCTCCCTAAGGAGGGATTGAAGTCCCACAGAAGATGCGCCGCAGGCGCAAATCAGCACCGAAGACAGAACGCCTGCAAGAAAGGTCGCTTTCCGCATTGAGAATCTCCTTTCGGCTGTGATCCCGCTTAGGATCACAATACAAGAGAGAGGGATTGAACTGCAAGACCCTGTGCGGGAGGAACAGGCCTCAGCCCCTGCACGGCTTCACTTCTGCTTGGAAGGTTTTACGAAACCGGTCCAGCTCTTCGGGGAGTGAAGCAGCCAGTTTTGCAGCCTCCTGGATTTGTCCTTTTCGTGCGGGTTCCTCTATCTGCTTTGCAATATGCATGAGGCGCATTGCCCCGGTGCTTCCGGCAGCACCCTTGAGCGCATGAGCGGCTTTGCTAAGGCTCTCAGCGTCCGGCGCCTGCGCCGCCGCGGTGAGGTCGGCTACTAGCCTTTCGGCGTCTTGAAGGAAAGTTTCAACCACCTGAAGGAGCATGTCCTCATCACCGGCTAAGCGTTCAAGCAAGCCTTCACGGTCAAAAACAGGTGGTGGGGCTTGGCCGTCTTCCTCTGTCTTCTTCACAGGGCTTTCCTCCTGAAAAGCGGTACGTTTCGAGTTTCTGGAAAGAGCACTGAGAAGTTCTTGGATCTTAAAGGGTTTGCTTACGTAATCGTCCATCCCGGCCTCGAGGCATTTCTCCCGATCTCCTCTTAATGCGTGGGCTGTCATCGCGATTATCGGCACATGATGGTCAAGCACTTCCGATTTGGGATCTCGGATGGCTGCAGTGGTCTCATAGCCGTCCAGGTCCGGCATTTGTACATCCATTAGAACGGCGTCGTACCGTTTTTGAGCAAGCAGCCTGAGGGCTTCGCGGCCGTTCGAGGCGGTTTCTACATTGATGCCGTAACGTGAAAGCAGGATTTGCACGACTTTTTGATTGGTAAGATTATCCTCAACAAGAAGTACCTTCAGACCTGCAAGTCCGGCCGCCGCCTCCTCGGCTTTGGGAGTTGGCTGTTCCGAGGTGTTTCCCGTGTGCAGTCCCATCAAGCAGCGTCTAAGCTGGGTGTGCTTTACAGGCTTAGTTAATATGGCATGTAAGTCGATCGACGAGAAAAGTTCGGCTCTCGGAGCTTCCATGAGTGAAGTCAGGAGAATGAGCGGTGTTTCGGCTATATCAGGGTCGTCTCTTATGCACCGCGCCAATGCAAGGCCGTCCATCCCGGGCATGGCCATATCCAGAATAACGGCACTGAAAGGCTTACCGGCCCGGTAGGCCTCTTTCAACTTGGAAAGAGCTTCCGGTCCCGAGTCCGCCTCCTCAAAGCTGCACCCCAGCACAGCCAACTGGGAAGCCAAGACTTTGCGGTTTGTCTCGTTGTCGTCCACGAAAAGCACGCGGAAATCAGCGGGGAGTTTTGCACGTTTCTGTTCTGCGGGGCAATGTGCGTGCTTCATAACCACCGTGAAGTGAAATATCGTTCCCCGCCCCGGCTCGCTTTTGACCGAAATGCTGCCCCCCATAAGCTCCACAAGATTCTTTACTATCGCAAGGCCCAGCCCTGTTCCGCCGTGCCTTCTGGAAAGGGATTCGTCCCCTTGTACGAATCGATCGAATATGTGGTCGATCTTATCAGGCGGGATTCCCGGTCCGGTGTCGGAGACCGTGAAGCTGAGTTGCGGGTTTTGCCCCTCGCCGGAAAGACAGCTTACTTCGATCCTTACTTCGCCTTTCTCAGTGAACTTAACCGCGTTCCCCGCCAGATTGATCAGAATCTGCCTTAGCCTGGCGGCGTCTCCGCGCAGTTCGTCCGGGACGCTCGGGTCTACAAAGCAGAAGTATTCAAGACCTTTCTCCTGCGCTTTAACCGCGAGGGTATCGTTTACGGAGTCCAGGGTTTCGCGCAGAGAAAAGTCAGCTTCATTCAAGGTGAGTTGCCCCGCTTCGATGCGGGAGATATCGAGTATATCGTTGATAAGGAGGAGGAGATTTTCAGCCGACATGCGCATGGTTTCGAGATAATCGCGCTGAGCGGGGGTGAGTTCAGTGTGGGAGAGGGCGTCTATCATACCCAGAACCCCGTTTAGAGGGGTGCGGATTTCATGGCTCATGGCTGCGAGGAAAGCGGATTTCGCCTCGCTTGCCGCCTGAGCGGCCTGGGCGAGACACTGAGCTTCGGCGGTCTTGTGCTCCAACTCCCGGTTTGCTTCCTGAAGAGAGGCTCTGAAGTCGCTGAGCTCGGATTCCAATCTCTTGCGTTCGGTAATGTCACGAACGATACCTACCGCATGCCAAGCTCCGCGCACTTGCAGGGCGGCAAGCGAAAGCTCAATCGGAAATTCGGTGCCGTTTTTGTGTTTTGCTGCAAGCTCAACGGTCTTCCCAACGGCCATGCCTTTCCCTGTCTGAGCGAAAATGGGGAACTTCTCGCGGTGTGCGGGGAGGAATCTCTCGGGGGCGAGCAGCTCGTGGAGGTTCTTGCCGAGCACCTCCTCCGCTTTGTACCCGAAAATACGTTCCGCCGCCTCGTTCCAAAACGTAATGGCTCCGGTGTCGTCGATCAATATGATTCCGTCCAGGGCGGCCGAGCAAATAGAGCGGAACTTCTCTTCACTTTCTCTGAGCCTTTCTTCCCTCTCCTTCCAGTGTCTGACGGCCTCCCGGAATGCGACGGCGTCCGGAGTTTCTTTTTTTTCGGAACAATACGGCCCGGCTCGGCGGACCAAAGCAAGGGCCAGAAGCCCTGCAACGGCCAAGAAAGCAAGCAGCGTGGGCTCCATGTTTCTCCTCCGGGCGGAATCTCGGGGGAGCTTTGCAATCCAGTCCGATATCGGACAGGAAATATGCAGAAGTTTAAACCATACGGCAGGATCCGGGGCCGTAAGGGCCGTTTCTTTCTTCCCGGAACCCGCGCGCGAC
>CAZGYL010000146.1:0-9997 GCA_964529985.1 uncultured Planctomycetia bacterium
CTGCCGCAGCTTCAACGACCTGCTGGTTTCCGCTTCCAAGCAGCTTACCGAGAAGAGGCAATGCTTTGCGGTCGCGCCTCACACCCAAGGAATTGATAAGCCCGATCTTCGGACGGCCTTCAACCTTTTCAGCGGCCTGCCGCATCGCCTGAAGGGCTTCCTGCGCGGGAATCCGCTCCAGAGCGTAGCGTGCTATCTCGCAAAGCTTCTCGTTGGTGAGAAGCTCAGACAACGCGCTTACGCAAGCGGCGGTGCCGATCAGGCGGAGCTGCCTGCAAATGTAGTCTTTGGCTGCATCAGGTAGGGGTTCTGAAAGCAGCGCGGCAAGGCGCTTCTCAAGCTTCGATTGTCTGCTCTTATCGTTCCACGATCCTGTAACGGCGCGGTCGATCGGAGCCAGTAGATTACGATCGCTGCCCCAAGTGTAGGTTCTGAGGGCCGCAAAGGCTTTTTCCAAATCGTCCGCAGAGCTTGCCCCGGCTTTCCTTCCGACTTGTGAAACCGCCGCAGCAACAAACGCCGCCCGCTTGATTCCCTCTTTATTTTTCATGGTTTTCTCCTTTACGTCAGCTGCTCAAAGGTGTTCTTGCGGTTTGAGCCGCACCCTTGCAGTCCCTTTTACAGCCTCCAGGGCGAGCGGTAAGCCCTGGCCGTGAGTCTGTCCGCCATCGGGTCATCCGGAAAGCGTTCCAGCTTGGGATCCCAGCGCACGGGCCGGCCGAGACGCCGGCATATATTCGCCAGGTGGCATGCCGATACCGAGCGGTGAGCCACCTCAGCCGGGCTCGAAGGGGGTTCCCTGGTGCGCACGCAGCGCAGGAAGTTGAGCACATGAGCTTCAGCCGGATATCCCTTTCCGAATTTTTTCCCCGCGATCAGTGAAGCCGGCTCGGCTTTCACATTGCCGTCGTCATCGGCGTAGACCCAGCCCTCGGTGCCTACGAAGCGCACATGGAGGGGCCATTTGCCTTTTTCGAAGATAAGCTTGACACCGTTTGCGTACGTTCCCACAACGGTTCCACGCGCAAGTTCGTAGTACACGGGCGTTGTGTCGTCGGCATCGTTGGCCCACTGGCAAAGGTCGGCCGTATGGCTTCCCCATTCGGTTATGGCACCGCCTGAGAAGTCAAGATGCGTGCCCCAAAATCTTCGGGCATAGTACCCGTGGTTGTAGGGACGCCAAGGTGCGGGCCCCAGCCACATGTCCCAATCCATTTCCTCAACGGGAGGCAGGGGCTCAGGCGGCAAAGTGCGCATCTGGTACTCAGGTTTCATGGGGGCCTTTTCAGCGTAGAGCTCCTTGAGTTGTCCCAACTTGCCGCTTCGAGCCAGTTGGACGGCGAAGCGGAAGCGGTCGACATCGCGCCTCTGAGTTCCGCACTGGTATACGGTGCCGTAGCGCTTTACGGTTTGCACCACAGCGCGGCTCTCCGCTATCGTCACCGACATGGGCTTTTCGCAGTAAATGTCCTTTCCCGCTTTGGCCGCAAGAATCGACATTAAGGAGTGCCAGTTGTCACCTGTTGCAATCAGCACCGCGTCGATGTCCTCTCTGAGAAGGAGCTTACGGAAGTCGCGGTACGCCTTGCAGTCCTTCGATTCGTAGAACTTATCCACAATCTTCTTGCCCGCCGAACGGCGGTCGCGCCGCACGTCGCATACAGCAACCATTTGCACTTGGCCGGTGCGCAGCATAACGCCCATGACATGCTTGCCTCTGCCTCCCAGGCCTATCGTTCCCATGACGATACGGTCGCTGGGAGCGGTGCCCGGCGCGCCCCCCAGCACTGAGGCTTTGAGGGCGAACGGCATGCCGATTACGGCCGCCGAGCGTTTCACAAAGCATCTGCGGTGGATCTTCCTCTGCTCGGGCATTCTTCCGCCTCCTTCCTCGCGCGGATGGTCGTAGTTGCTTTTCGGTGTTTTCTCAGCGCCGTAAGCAGAACCAGTATACACGAGGTGTACTCTCGGCCGAAAGAGCAACAGCACTCGGGACGAAGCTCAACGGCGGCCACGGATTGGCCGATAAACTTAAGGGAGGATAGAAAAATGCGGTTCACCGGCTTGTTTCTTGTTTTGGCGGCGGCCGGCCTACCCCTCCGGGCGCAGGACCTTGAGGCATGTCTCAAGCGGCTTTCCTTACTGGCGGAGTCCCTTGAGCAGGAGCCCCTCAGTGTTACGAAATGCGCTTTCATTTTGGAACCGGGATTGGAAGGCGCCTTGCGCTTCGTACGGGAACACATCCGGCGTGTGCCCTACGAAGGTGTGCTCAAGGGATCTCGGGGTGTTCTTATAAGCGGGGAGGCTAACAGCCTTGAGAAAGCGATACTTCTTGCACGCATACTCAAGGAGAGAGGCTATCCCGTCCGGGTTTGCCGGACTGATCCTTCGAAGGCGATCCCTTCCGACCGGCGAAACCGGCGCACCGGCGCTGATCCTTCGCCAGAAAAGCTTCGCTCTTTGGCCGAGAGGTTGGGCTTCCCGGCCGAGGTAATTCTGAAATTCGCGCGCCGGCGGAAGGCCCGCGCCCGCGCTCTCTTGGAATTTTTGGCTCAAAGAACCGAAAGCACCAAGCGCATGCTTTCGGCCCATTTCCCTCCTTCAAAGCCGCGGGCGGCGAAAGAGTCGTCGGCTTTCGTGGTTCAAGTTGCGGTTTCTCCTGAGAAGTGGGTGACGCTTGATCCCACTTTCGGCAGGAAACCGGCGGAGGGCGGCCTGAAGCTGAAAGAGGCCTACCGGATCGAAGAAGTCGAGGCGGAATACGCAGCGCAGCTTCTGATACAGGTTTTCGTAGCGACGAAGACGGGCAGGCAGGAGCTTGTGAGCTTCAAGAGCGACTTCGCCTCGGTCGCGATGAAACCGATAACGGTCGGATTCATACCGCTTGATTTTGTTCCCAAAGGCGATCCGCTTCAGGATTGGAAAGCGTACAGGAAAACGGAGAGGTTCGTCTGCGGCCTTACTTCAGGAGGAAAGAGTACAGTAGGAAACTCTTTTGATCTTAAGGGGACCGTGTACAGGAGTACAGGCGACGGGCGGATCGAGGCTGCAGGAAGATTGGGCCGCGGCTTGGGATCGCTTTTCGGCGGGGCCCGGGGTGAAGGACCTCAAAAATGGTCGATCGTGCTTGAGGGGCGCTTGAAAACTCCCGCAGGAGAGAAAATTTTTGTCCGCCCTTTGGTTGAGCCTCAGGCTGATCCGGATTCAATCAGAGTTTCACTCCTTTCCTCATTCACATATCTTCTCATACCGGGTCCTGTGCAACAAAACTACTTCACTTTGCAGGCGCTCCGATATTTGCTGGAAAACGAGGACATACTGCGTTCGTTCCCTGCGGCCGAACCGCTTGCTTTGCTCAAGGAGCTGCCGCCTGTTTGTCCTGAGCTTACGCGTTTTGCAAGCGCTTTGCGTCCGGTGCGGGATCGTTTCATTCCAAAAGCTGCTTTTCCTTACCTTCTTGTGGGATACGAGCGCAGGTTCGCGGGGAAAGGGACCGCAGAAGTCAATGTCACCGAAGGCTACGATATTGTCGCCTGCCCTGTTTCCGTGCTTGAGCCTGAGGAGCGTGCGGGGCTTACTTGGGGAGCCGCTCTTACAGAGCTTGAGCGCCTTTTGCTCGAACTCGATTCGGCAGGTGATGTGCTGAGCGCAAGCGCGCTGTTTCTCAGAGCGCAGGCTGAAGGTCTGCGGCTCCGTCTGCTCCGAAAGGAGGAAGACCTTTCAGGGCTCCCCGAGGCACACGTGCCTCCGATCAAGGAGGAACTGAAACACGGGCGTTTTGTTCTCGTGCCCGAGGCCCCGCTCAAGTGGCACGGCAAGGAGTATTTGCCGGCATACGTATTCGACCCCGCCTCGGGTGTCTGTGTCGGGCGCATCGCAAGGCGCGGGCAAGCCATGACGGAGTATCTCGAAAAGCTTGATATGGTCATGAGCTTTGTCGGGGCGATCGATTCCTTCAGCAAGCTGATGCGCTGTATGACGGCGGCCATCATTTCCCCTCTTGCCGGAAAGGAACGCGCGCAGGCAAGGCGCGAATTCCTGCAGTGTTTTACCGAATGGGCCATGGGAAAACTTTTCAGCGGCATAAAAGGCCTCTTCAAGATCGATCCCACGGCTGAAAACATAGCGGCGGACGCCCTTGTAGGCGGGATTCCGGGCACTCCTTTCGGAGGCTTCACGGGATTGGTCTCGAAAGGCGTTGCAAAGGAGCTTTTCGGGAAATGACGACACTTTGCCTTCTGATTGTGTCGGTGGCTTCCGCGCCGGCCGATATAGTCGCTTTTTCTATGCCGAAGGCGGGAGACGACCCGCACGGTTTCGCTCCTCTTGCAGCATACGTCCGGTCCGCCCGGGAAGAAGGAGCGGTGGTTGTCTGTCTCGAAGGCTCCGGCGATATCCCACGAAAGGGCGTTTGGGCAGACTGCTGAAATGTGCCGCTCCGGACCTCTCTTTGCCCCTGACTTCGGGAACGGATTCGAAGGAAAGTCTCTTTCCTACCCCCGTTCCGGCGGTGTGTCTGAATGTAAGAACGCCTGACGGAGAAAATCCCTTTCCAGCCGTCCTTGAAGTACGAGGGCTTAAGATCGCCGGAGCACTTGGAAGCGGGATACAGCTTCCCGCAGGCTGGAAAAGAGTACCTCCCGAAGAGGTTGAAGCGGCTCGGGCGGACGTACTTCTTTTTCGTGGAAGCGAACTTGAGGCGATCCGGTACGCCCGGAAAACAGGCGCTCGGATTGTGCTTATCCCGGCACCTTTCGCGCGCTCCAAGGCATTCCCAGCAGGTGCTCTGGCCTTTGTGTACGTGCCTTCCGGCGGCGAAAGCGCTGCGAGATTGAGTTTGAGCGGAAATAAAGACACGCCGGTGCGGAAGCTGCGTGCGGTGCTTCCTACGGAAATACCCGAGGACCTTAAGGCTTTGCTTCCACGGGTTTCCGCCGCGAAGGTGTCTCCGCCCGAGAGCCCGCCGGGCGAAGCGCTTCGCGCCGGAGTTTCGCTTTTTCCTCATGCCGCAGCGCAACACAAAGGCGTACGGGTGGAGGTCAAGGAGGTACACCTCCTCAGAGCGTTCGGCGCAGGGGTTTTGTCCCGCGGAGTTTACATAGTCTGTCGTGTGGGCTGGGTGAATCGGATACCGTTTAAGCTCATCAAGAAAGAACTCAGGCCCGTCGCATATAAAGTAGAGAATCTTTTTGACAACGTGTTTCTTTACGCCGACGGCAGATTCGTGCTGCCCCTTTCGATTGAGGAAAACAGCGAGCTGGGTGAGACTCCGCACATTCTGCTTAAAACAAGAGGCGACAAGGCCGAGCGCCGCTTGGTTTTCAAAGCGCCTGCGGTTCCGAGCGAGTCTTTGGACCTGATTTTCCTGGACTCGGTAAGAGGGCATTTCCTGATTCCCCTTTGGGGCCGCAGGCCGGCGCCTCCATCGTTTACAAGCGGCCCTGCTCAAAACGACTTCCTTTCCTTCGGGGTGATATCTAAGAAAGAAGTCCGGAGGCTCGGTGAACTCGAAGCGGGCCCGGAGCGCTTTCTTCTTGTTGTTGAGCTTGCGGGCAAAAGTGTTCTCAAGGGCGAATTTGAGGGACGGGAATGCGGTTTTGTAGTGAACTTCTCGCCCCGCGGGTTCATTCAACTTGTCGAAGACGATCTTTTCCCGTATGACCCCGTTCCGGGCGGAGGGCCTTACTCCTTCAGCGGCCGCCAGAAGTTTATTCCACAGCTCTATCACTCCGGCAGGCTTGTTTTCCGGATTCCGCAGGATCACGGGGCCCTGAGGCTGTGGATTTTCATGCCGGCCGAGCGCAAGGTCGAATCCGGCAAGGTTTCAGAGAAAAAGCCCCGGCCGATTTCACTTCTTCTCGGAGGCTCCCCGCGTGAAAGCTCGGAGCCTCCGGCTGAAGCTCTAAGGACGATCAGAGACGGAGACATCCTTCAGATCGTTATTTACAAGCCTTCCAATGAGAACGGCCTGCATGTCTGCAGTTTCGAAATTACCAATATCGGGAAGCAACCTGAAATCTTCCGGCCTTACGAGCAGATACTCGCCTGGACTGCTGAAGGCAGGAAGCCTATTGAGAAAAAGAGCGTTTCGCGCCTTCTGCGCGGGGCTCCGAAGTATGTGCGCCTGCCGCCCGGCGGCAAGAGACGCATCGGCCTTGTCTTCCCGCCGAAAAGCCTTGGCGTTGTGTACAGGGGCTTTACACGCGCCGACGTGACTCCTTTTCCCGGCACACCGAAGCCGGAGCCGGGGAGCTTGGATCTGTCCGCCGTACCCGAGAAGAAGACAAGACCGGGAGAACCGCCTGTTGAGCGCAGGGAACTGCCGCCTCCCAAGCCGGTGAAAGTGCCGCAAAGAAAGCCCGCCGGGTTGAAAGCTGTAGGCCTTTCGGCTGATGCGGTTAACGCTGCAATCGAAAAAGCTGCGGATTATTTGGCCGCATTTCTCCTCCGAGGAGGCTGGGGAGACCCTGACTACGATTACCTCATAGCATACGCCGTCCTGCACAGTGAGAGGTTCCGGAAGGATCCTGAACTTGCCTCCTGGATACTTGATTACTTCAGAAATACACCCGCCGAAGGGACGTACAGCGTGGGACTTCGACTTATGGGCTTGAGGGCGTTGGATCCGGCGCGGCACCGAAAGCTCATAGCACAATGCGCGTCCTACCTTATCGCTTGTCAGGACAGGCAGGGGCTGTGGTCGTACGGTCCTCCGCAGGTTGAAAGCGAAGAAGAAGAAAGTGAAAAAGATCGGGGAGAGATATACGTTCTGGGCGGCAGGCCGATCCGAGGCTATGGAACGGGCTTGGCGCCTGTAACGCAGGAACTTCCGGCCGTTTATGATCGCCAGTGGAGATACGCAGGCGGGGGTGATTTCTCATGTACTCAGTATGCCGCTCTGGGGCTTAAAGCTGCGGAGGAAAGCGGTCTTCTGGTTCCGAAAGAGGTTTGGCTGCGCCTTGCGAAGATATGCGCCGAGGGGCAGGCCGACGATGGGGGGTGGAGCTACGGGCCCGGCGCAGGCACCGGGTACGGCAGCATGACCGCCGCCGGCTTCGCCACCTACTTGATCGCTTGCCACTATGCAGGGATCAAGCCGGACCCTAAGGTCGTGAAACGGGGCTATGAATGGCTCAGCCGTTATTTCACGGTCAAAGAGAACCCCGGGGCCGCCGGCTGGTACTACTATTACCTTTATGGGTTGGAACGTGCAGGTGTAATTGCCGCAGTGGAGTTTTTCGGTGAAAACGAGTGGTATCCCCTCCTCGCGAAACAGCTCTTGGATACGCAGCGCCCCGACGGAAGTTGGCCGTCGGAAGGGGCTGTTTCCGACGCACGCATGAATACGGCTTTTGCAATCCTTTGTCTGCGTCGCGCAACCGTTCCCCTGGGTGCGAAGCCGCTTGAGCCTCAGGGCGGGAAGGGTACTCTCGTTACGGGGGTTAAAGGTACCGGTACGGTCACCTATATAATCCTGGATGCTTCAAGATCCATGCTCGCGCCTTTCGATGGGAGGACCCGTTTCGAATGGGCCTGTAACACTGTAAAGGCGATCGTAGAACGTCTGCCTCCGAAAGCTCCGATCGCCCTGCGCGTGTACGGCGCACGGACGCGTCCGAATCACCCCGCAGCCGACAGAGACACCGTGCTTGTGGTGCCTCCGGTCCGGGGTTCACGTGAAGTTATTCCTGATGTTTTGAAGTTGCTCAGCCCCAAAGGCAGGACACCCCTGGCCTTAAGTTTGCAGCAGACGAGCAAGGATCTCCAGGAGGCTGCGGCGGAAAAACCCGCAGTGCTCGTACTGATCGCAGACGGGGAAGAGTCGGATCCGAACGCCGATCCGTTCGCAGCGGCTCGTAATATCGGAAGCAGGCGGGAAACTCGATTTTGGGTAATAGGTATTGCAACCGATAAGAAAGCAAAAGCCTTTCTCAAGCGACTTGCTGCGGAAGGGAAGGGACGTTATTTCCACGCCTCCGCGGCCGAGGACCTGCGCAAGGCCGTCAAAGAGGAGCTTTTTGAGAGCTATCCGTTTGTTGTACGCGACCAGTTCGGAAAAGAAGTCGCCAGGGGAGAGATAGGAGAGAAACTGGCTCTGCCTGAAGGGCGCTACGAAATAGAAGTGAAAGCCGGAAAGAAAACCTACGTCAGACCGTTCTGGATAAACACCGGGAAGAAGACGTTGGTTCTTTTCCAAGAACCTCGGTAACGCTCCGTTTAAGAGAAGGAGGAGGTTTTATGAAAAAATCCTGCCTTTCTTTCTACTTACGTGGGCGGGGTGCGGGACCTATTTCCCCATCCAGCAGACACCGCCGCCCGGGATGAACGCCGCGATCCAACAGGAAGTGGTGGCGGAAGCCATCGAGGCGGCGGTTCAAAAGCTGAAAATCGAGCCGAAAGCTTCGTGGGAAAGCACTGCAAGGGTGCGTATCGTATCGCCTTTCGTCGCTTACGGCGCGGGACAGGGCGGCGAAGATGCGGGAGTGTTGGGCTACCTGCGGACTATGGTGGAAGCAGAGCTTGTAAAGCGCGGCTTCCACGTAGTGTCCTCCGATGTGGATCCCGACTGGGATATCACCATTGAGCTGAGGACGGCGGGGGCGGAAGTAAAGGAAAAAGATTATGTGATCCTGCAGGAAGGCATTCTGAACGCCGTTGTCTCCTTCCGGATCTATATCCGCGACATGAGAGGAAAAAGCCCGAAACCTTACTATATCGCCGAGGGATCCGCGGTTTCGGAACCTTACTACTGGCGTTACACGATACTGTACTTCATAGGTCTTCCGAGGGCGAAGTACATACCTTTGGGCAAGCCGAGCCTCTTCGACCGCTTTTTCAGCCTGAAAGAGGATGTGGGTGCGGCCTACTCTCAGGCTTCCTTCCAGGGCGCGGCCATTGCGAGATAGGAGGGGAGAAATGCGTTTGCTGTTAAGCTTACTTGTGCTCAGTTTCGCGGTAGGGTGCGCCGGAACCCGCTTTAAATTGGATCAGTCGTACCAAAACTACGGCTTGTCCACCTCGGAGCTTCTCGTGTTGAACACTGTTGACGAAGCTCTGAACAAGATAGAAAGGAAGATCGGTGAGGAAGGGCTTCCGCAAGGCAAAACGGCAAGCTTGGAAATACTGGGAGTGTATTCACCCACTCACTTGCATCCGTACATAAGGCGTTTGGTGGAAGCCAGGCTCGCCAACCACGGGCTTAAAATCGTCAAGGAGCGGAAGCTTGTACGCGCAGGGAGCCGGTACTATCAAGATAGTGACTTTGAGTACTGGTCGTCGGACGTCACAAAGAGCATGAAAGCCGATACAGGCGATATGAAGAGCCGGCTCCTTGCGGGGGCCGCCGCCGCTTTGAAGCCCGAGGAAGGCAACCTGCCCGATCTGAGGATCGTGCTCGCCCTGAAAATAGCAGGTGTGGATGTTTTCCTGAGAGATATTTTCGTCTTCAGTGAGGAGTCTCTCACCTGCCGTGTGGACGCGAAATTGTACGTCTTTTCGCAAGGCAAAGTTAAGATTTATGAGGGGAAATCCGAATCGCCGAGATACGTTTACAAGAGGCGGATCCTCAAATACATTCCGCTGCCTGCACCTTACAAAGAGCTTGAGACCGACAGGAGATCCTTGCTCCGGAAGCTGCTTGACGGAATCACAGGCAGCAGGCAGGCCGTGCAGGTCATCATGACTCCTCCGCCCGGTATGGGACCGGCCGGCATGTAGAAGTTGAAGGAACCGTCAAGTCTGCAAAAAGCCCCACGGTGCGGGGGCACCGCGGGGCTTTTTGCACATTGAGCCCGCCGGGCCTTATTTACCTACTGCGCACGGATCAAAGGAAGCGCAGTCAAGCTCATCTTCGGTCGGGTCAACCGCACATTCTTCAAAAGGCGCAGGCAGCGGGCCTGAGCCTCCGAAGAGGTGTGAGAGGATGGAAATCGCATCGGCTATATCGACACCTCCGTCGTCGTTGGCATCGGCCGAATCCATGCAATCGGGCGCCTCC
>CAZGYL010000147.1:0-9994 GCA_964529985.1 uncultured Planctomycetia bacterium
CTCTTCTTTAACACCATTCCCCTTGACTCTGGAAAGCGCCGCGATGAGATCTTTGGTCAGATTGACTTCAGATCCCAAAATCAGGTACTTTCCGGCGCGCGCAACGGTCGGGGAGAAATTGTACCTTTGCGCGACAGGCTCCCCTGTTTGTTCCTCAGGTGGGCGGAAATAACCGTAGGTGAACTTGACCCCGGCATGCTCCGTGCGGTCTATGATCAAGCCGGGAAGAGCCTGCTGGCCGCGCGTGAAATTAATGAGACCGACGGCCTTCTGCCACGCTTCTTCCACGACGGGCATGAACTTATCCGGATTCTTCATGCCCACGACAAGCGCAAAAGCCGGAAGCTTTTTCAGTGGAGGGTGCAAGAGCCCCCTGTAGGTCTGCCGGGCCACAACGATCTGCAGGCGGGGAGTCAACTCTGCAAAGATTTCATCCGTTATGTCTTTGCCGCTGAAAAAGATGCCCATCATGTTTTCAAAGAAAATAAGCCCTGAGGTGCGCTCGGGGAAAAGATTCTCCTTCTGGGTGTAGAACCCCACGAGATCGCGCCAGAGACTTACCGTCGCAATGCGCCCGGGGACCTCTATCGGCGAAAGAACGCCCTTTTGCCCGGAGGGCGGCCAGCTGAACGCAAAGGAATCGGCCGTCGAGGGAAGGGATCCATTCGCCGCAAGAGCCAGCTCGGCTCCGCGCGGGCGCAGTCTAAGAGATCCTGCAACCCAGTCGGACCTGTTTAGAACATCCCTGAGGCAACCGAAAAGAAGAGCCGCCATTGGATTCTTATCAGCGCCCAGCGCAAGCCGCACACCGGGAAGTTCCTTCAGCAGGGTGAGGTTTACAAAAAGTCTTGCAGCTCCCGGCCCCGCCGCTCTGCGGGCTTCCAGGTAAGCAGGAAGTTCGGCCATGGAGCCTCGGCCTCCTGCTTGCTTTTGATCGATCACCGCTTTGAGTACTGCGGGGCGATTCGCCATGGCCAAAATCGAGCCGATAAAAGCATGCGCTCCGCCGTCCGGGAGTTTGTAGACCGTTACTCCCCGGTACTCCATCTTCGAGATAGGTGAAGGCCGCCCCTCCTGGAGGGCGCTCTGAGTTGCAAAGCCTCTCAAAGCCGCGTGAAGCTCTTTAAGCATGGCGGCGTCGTCAGGCTTTATAAGAAGCACCGCTCCTGCAGGCGCCGCCGCCACAGTAACGCCGCCGCCGAGAAGTTTCTTGAGCCCCGTGCGCCAATCCGTTGCAAATCGGGTCTCGAAAAAGCGCACCACTTTCAGAAACTCTTTAATCTGTTTCTGCTCAAGCAGGTCCCGGTAAGCCCGAAGTCCACTGATTTTCTTACATACCTCATCGCTGAAAAGCGATTGAAGAATCGCCTTCGGTTTTACCACCTCAATGACCAAAACCGCCCTATCCGGGATCAACCGCAGGATGTTCGATCCCGCTTCCCGCTGCGCCCCGTAAGAGAGCGTGGGGAGAACAAACCAACAACAAGCCGCCAAAAGCAAATAAAGCCTGGTTCGCATTGCTCGCTCCTCCTTCCGGGTCCCCCCGGGGATCGCTTCAACTGAAGCCCTCAAAGCCGCCGCGGGCTTTTCCGTCTTTTCAACCCTTATGTACCCCTATGCGCTACGCAGGTTTCACCCGGAGAGGACTGTCCGCCGCCGGGGCCCACTTGATAAACTGAAATGCAAAGGAGGACATGCCATGGGAAACCGGATCAAAGCCCGTGAAACAGCGTTACTTGCACTCTTGGCCATTGCTCGATGCTGGAGCCCCGGCGGCGCTGCGGCTTCGCAGCCCGCATGGCTTGAAAGCGGTTCATTCAAATGGCGCTGCGGCCCACCCGTACTTTCAGCCCCACGGCGGCCGCCGGAGACGTGTTACTCCATAAAAGACCCTTCGATCGTCAGATACGCAGGACAATGGCACCTCTTTTGCACAATCAGAGCCAAGGAGCGTTCGCACCGGATTGAGTACCTTCGCTTCAGCAGCTGGGATCAAACCCGGGAAGCCCGGCGCTTTATGCTCCATTTGACGAACGGCTACTTCTGCGCGCCTCAGGTATTCTTTTTTCAGCCGCAGAGGCGCTGGTACATGATCCTTCAGGTTATTGACAAATCGCGCAAGCCCTCATTGCAGCCTGCTTTTTCAACAACAACGAAGATAACGGATCCCGAATCTTGGTCTGAGCCTCGACTGCTTTTCGAAAAACAACCCGCCCGGGTCAAACAATGGATCGACTTCTGGGCTATTACTTCAGACGGCCGCACGTACCTCTTTTTTACATCTCACGACGGCCGCCTATGGCGGGCGTCTACGGATGTCCGAAGTTTCCCCAAAGGCTGGTCCGAGCCTCAAGTCGCGCTCCGAGCCGACATTTTTGAAGCTGCACATATTTATCGTCTGGCAGGCCTGAAGAAGTTTCTTGCGATCATCGAAGCACGGGGTCCGGAGGGCCGGAGGTACTACAAAGCCTTCACCGCAGAGCGATTGGACGGAAAATGGCGTCCCCTTGCAGCCTCTTGGGAGAAGCCCTTTGCCTCGCAGGTCAACGTTATATTCACAGGACGGCCCTGGACCGATTCCTTCAGCCATGGAGAGCTTCTGCGCTGCGGCTTTGACCAGCGCCTGGCCGTCGATCCTGAAAATCTGCGTTTCCTTTTTCAAGGGGTTTCGACTGAAGGACGGCGGGGCGTACCCTACGGCCGCATACCTTGGCGATTAGGTCTTCTTGAACCCCTGCCCTGATACTCGGGTCGTAGAACTCTCTCAGGCAGATCGGTTACAATCCGCGGGGATTCGTTACGTGCTTGTGGTGCGGCGTTGTCTTTGCGGAGGACTTCCCATGCTTGCGGTTACTTTTCTGCCTCCTTCGGCCGGCGGCCTGACCGGTCCGCTGCTTACGGCTCTCGCCATATTCGCCTGCCGCGTGTGCGACATGTCTCTGGACACTTTGCGCGTTGTTTCGCTTGTCAAGGGAAAGGCGCTTCGGGCCGGGGTGTTAGGCTTCTGCGAAGCTGCGATCTTCATAACAGCCATAAGTCAAGTGCTTCAGCCGCCTTATTGCGTGCTCTATATGCTTGCTTACGCGCTCGGCTTTGCCGGCGGAAACCTCGCGGGCACTGTGATCGCCGGCTGGGTTTCCTCCCAATATGTCCTGTTACGGGTTCTGAGCCGCGAACATGCGCAGGATATCGTGCGGCTTTTCCGGCGCGAAGGATACCGCGTGACCGTTGTGCACGGCGAAGGGCAACTGGGGCCGGTCTTGATCCTCTTCACCGTAATGGAGCGGCGCCTCTGCAAGAAGGCGATCGAGCTCGTACGCCATCTGGATCACCGTGCGTTTGTGCTTGTAGAGCCGGTTGAGGAAGCAGTGGGCGGCTACGTGCCGCGCCTGGCCCGCTTGAGGCCTTCGGTCCGGCACTGACAACCCTCGGTTCGCTCGACAGGCGCCCGGCGGACCGGTATCCTCAGGGAAAACAGAGCTGACTGGGAAGGCAGGAGATCATGTCTGCAAAACTCCCGAGTAAAGACAAGCGGGATCTGGCGCGGGTAAGCGCGCGCAAAGATATCGCCGCAACTCAGCTTGCAGCCGAAGCCATCACCAAAACTCTGCTTGAGCATGCACCGGCTATAGCCAAGGGATGCCAGGCCACAGCGATCTTTGTGTATGTAGACGCTCTGGCGCACGCCCACCTGCGATTCCCCAAAGAGCTTGCACCAAAAGTGTTCTACGTCACCAGAAGCGCGGAAGAAGAAGCCGGAGAGCGGTGGCGCGGCGGGAAGTTCCTGCGGGTGCCGCATGTTCCCCTCACGCGTATGGGCCAAATGAAGCTCGCGCTCTTTATGGCGATGTCGCGCAATTTCATCCGGCCCGGCGATATTGTGGTTTTCCTGGGCGGCATCGCTGAAAGCGGTACTCTCGATACGATACTTATCACCCAAGTCGGCCGCGAGTTTGAGATCTACAGCGCAACGGAACAAGGGGACGAGCTGCCCCCGGGAGTCCTTCCGGAAGTACTTGAGCGCGTTATAAGCATTGCGGCCGAATTAGGGCTTGAAGGCCGGGAAGGGAAGCCGGTCGGCACGATCTTCGTAGTGGGCGACAGCAAGCGCGTCCTGGCTCTGTCGCGCCCGCTTACGCTCAACCCCTTCCAAGGTTATCCCGAGGAACAGCGCAATATCTTGAATCCCGATCTGGAGGAAACGGTCAAGGAGTTCGCGGCGATAGACGGAGCGTTCGTCATCCGCGGAGACGGCGTGATAGAAAGCTGCGGGGTCTATTTGAAGACCGCAAGTCAAAAGGAATACGAACTCCCGCCCGGCCTCGGCACGCGGCACCATGCCGCCGCGGCCATAACGGCCGTCACAGATGCGATCGCCGTGACCGTCAGCCAGTCGACGGGCACTGTTACGGTGTTCCGGCACGGCAAGCCGGTCACGGAAATCGAGAAGCCGCGCAGCACCGCCAGGGAACACGAGGAGTTCGTGCTCCGGTCAACCGGGTCGATTCCGAGAAGCGAACCCGAAAGGCATTAAGACAGTGCCGTGCCGAGCTCCTTCGCGCAGCAGGTCTTGACGTTTAAGACCCAGTTCCTGCACGATGGTACCGCTCGGGGGTACGCTCTACCGAGGCCGGACACCGATGTTTTGCAGGAGGACCTACCATGGAGAAACGCGTTAGAGCCGCAAAGCTTGCATGCGCCTTGATCGCCGCTTGTGTATGCCTGCACGCAGGTGGAGAAAAACCATGGATCACACTTGAGGGCGGACAAGGTCCCGGCAAGGGCAAGCACATCGTTCTTGTTTCAGGCGACGAAGAGTACCGCTCGGAAGAAGCACTGCCTCAGCTTGCAAAAATCCTTGCGTACCGCCACGGTTTCAAGTGCACGGTTCTTTTCGCGATCGATCCCAAGGACGGGACCATAAATCCGAATGTGACGGATAATATCCCCGGACTCCAGGCCCTCGATGACGCCGACCTGATGATAATTTTCACCCGCTTCAGGGACCTTCCGGACGATCAAATGGAGCATATCGTGCGATATGTGGAATCTGGAAAGCCGATCATCGGCATGCGCACCGCAACCCACGCTTTCAAATTGCGCCGCACAAGCAAGTACGCACATTGGAGTTTTCGAAGCAAGACCTGGCCAGGCGGCTTCGGAAGGCAGGTTCTCGGTGAAACATGGATCGCCCACCACGGCTGGCACGGTAAACAAAGCACGCGCGGTGTGATTGCACCGGGCATGGAGAATCACCCTATTGTAAAAGGCGTCACCGATATTTGGGGACCTACCGATGTCTACAAGGTACGCCTGCCTTTACCCGGGGACTCCAAACCGGTTGTCTTAGGGCAGGTTCTTGAGGGCATGACCCCGGATTCAAAACCGGTGAAAGGGCCTAAAAACGACCCTATGATG
The DNA here is from genome assembly GCA_964529985.1 of uncultured Planctomycetia bacterium. Taxonomy (GTDB): domain Bacteria; phylum Planctomycetota; class UBA8108; order UBA8890; family UBA8898; genus CAZGYL01. The sequence continues at coordinate 5,419 of CAZGYL010000147.1, forward strand.
CCGGTGGCATGGATAAAAACGTATGCCGCAAAAAGCGGAAAAAAGGCAAGGGTTTTCACAACCACAATGGGAGCTTCGCAGGACCTGCTCAGCGAAGGGTTACGCCGCCTCCTTGTCAATGCATGCTATTGGTGCCTCGGCATGGAGAATAAGATTCCACCCAAGGCGGATGTGCGTTTGGTGGGCGAATACAAGCCGAGGCCCTTTGGATTCAACAAATACAGGCGCGGGCTCAAGCCCTCTGATCTTCTGAAAAACGATCCTTAGCGCTCGCGCGTGCCGCGACAAAAGCGCCGTGCGCGTACTGGATTATTGAAAAGAGCGTAACTACGATCACGGCATAGGAAATCGCACTGATCGTCCACCTGCCGATCTCTTCCCAATACCAGGGCCCGGTCACCGCCAAAAGTCCGCCGCAGCACTGAACCGCCGCTTTGATCTTTCCGCTCTTGCGGGCTGAGACCGATCCACCGCTTCGGGCCAGGATGATACGCAGGTACGCCACTGTCACATCCCGCACCGCCATAGCAAGCGGGACAAGCGGAAGGACAAGCCCGCGGCAAGCCAAAGCCCAGTAGACAACCAGGCGCGAGATGCTGTCGGCGTATGGATCGAGCATGGCCCCCCATTCGGTCACCAAACCGAAGCGCCTTGCAGCCATGCCGTCTACCAAATCGGTGAACTCAAGAGCCAAAAGTAAAAGCAAAGGAATGGTGACAGGAGGGGTGGACCCGCCGCCCAGAAGCAAGAAGGCCGCAAAGACCGCGGCAACAGGTATCCTTGCGAGCGTGAAATTCTGCAGGGCCACGTATCGGCCCCGCTTTGCGGTGGACGGTCGCTCTGTGGTTGTGCACTGGGTTTTTGTCGGTCCCATGCTCGCTCGGCTCGCGCAGCCGTCCTCCCGCTTTACTTCTCAGGCCGGACTACTATATCTTTCCGGAGTATAGGAAGTGTTCGCGGGAGGGTCAACCCTGCTTCGCTTTCCCCACATGACCAAAATCGCACCGAACATGAAGCTTTTACAACCGATTTCTTCAAGTCCGACTTCCTCAAAAAGGCCCGCAAGCTCCTCTGCAGGCAGAAAGCTCTCTGTGGAAGCGGCAAGGTAACGGTACGCCTCCCACCGGCCGGCAAAGACGGCACCTAAGGCCGGAACCGCGAAACGAAGGAAAAACCGAATCACAGGGGCAAAGGCGCTGCCCTGAGGCGGAGCTGTCTCAAGCGCCACAACGCGTCCTCCCGGCCGCACAACGCGGACCTGCTCCATTAAGGCCGCGCGCACGTCCAGGGTGTTTCGGAGCAAGAACCCCGAAACCACGGCATCGAAACTGCTGTCGGCAAAGGGAAGCGTCAGGCCGTCGGCAACACAAAGCGCGATTCTGCCGGCCGGATCAAGGCGGCGGGCTTCGTTAATCATGGGGAAGGCGAAGTCAACGCCCACAGGCTGCACCTCAGCGCCCATGCTCAAAGCCGCCCGCGCAAGCGCTCCCGTTCCACAGCCCACATCAAGCAACCTGCATTCCGGATCCGCAACTGCGGTCCGCACGACAAATCTGCGCCAAGCCCCCACCCTGCCGAATGTCATGAGGAAATTCACAAGCTCGTATCGCCGGACGATCCCACCGAACATCGTCCGCACGAATGCGCGTTTGCTCTCTTCGCACCGCTTTTCTGATCGTCCGCTCATTGCACACCTGCCTCCGGCTGTCAAAACGTTTATACTGCATAAAAAGGCCGCGTGCGAAATGTCCGCCGCACCCTTGAAGTCCCCGAGAACCGGAGGAAGCCATGTTCCGCAAGTCAATGCCCTTTTGTGTACTTCTCTCAGTTCACTTCAGCTTGGCAAGTCCTCTCCCTCAGGTCATCGGCTTGAAGGCTTTTCATAAGAGCGGCAGAACCTTTCTGACCTGGAGAGAAGTGGGCTTGCCGCAGGTAAAAGAGCCTGTCTCCGTAAAGAAGCTCCGGGCCATGCGGAAGCAGTTCGGTGAGGACCTCAAGGTTCGATTCAGGGTTTATCGCTCAACGAAACCCATAACCGCTCTTTCGGGCCTGCGGCCGATAGCGGAAGTGGAGCCTTTCAGCGCTTGGAACCTTGACTTCTACGGCATTTACCCGCGCCCGGAGGATCGTGCTTTCCGCTATGTCCTGGCGGACGGTGGAGATCCTGTTCCAGCAGGAACAGGACTTTACGTCTACGTGGCGAAACGCAATGAGCGGGCTTATTACGCTATAACGTACGTCAAAGGAGAGAAGGAAAACCGAACGCTCAGCCCGGCCAACAGTTTAAAAGAGCCCTTGCTCGAATCGGCCGGGCCGGGAGAGCCGGTTCTTCAGAGGATCGAGAAGCCCAAGAGTTTCAATTACGTACCTAATCCGACGCTTTATTATTACGTGAGGTGGGAAGGGCCCGAAAACTGCGCTTCACCTGGAATGCCTTTCGATTACTTGGTCGCGGTACCTCCGAAGAAGCTCACACCGGCCCCTGTCGGCATTCACCTGCATTGCTGGGGAGGCAACCTCAACCGAGGTTACGGCTGGTGGTACAACGCTGAAAAGGGAGCTCTCCTTCTTTCTTCCAATCAAATACCCTATGACTGGTGGACCGGATACCACGAGAGGTATTTCAAAGGCCCCCGCAAAGAAAAAATATGGCGCAACGGCGTAGTAAGGCCGTACACTCAGCGCAGACTCCTTTCTTTCTTGAACTGGCTTGCCGGGAAGCGCCCTATCGACCTTACGCGCACCTTTACGGCAGGAAACTCGATGGGCGGCTCGGGATCCCCGATGTTTGCGATCCGCCACCCTGATCGGATCGCTTGGGCCGTTTCCTGGGTGGGGGTGCACGTACCGCAGCATTCGCCGCAGTTCAAAGGTTCGTACGCCAGGGTATGGGGAGAACCCGGGTGGAACGTCAAGTTCGAGGACGGCACCCCCGTTTGGGATTACTACAACGATGTATGGTACTTGCGCCGATACCCTAAAGCTGAAATCGGATTTATAACCTTTTCAAACGGAAAAAACGATCGCGGAATAGGCTGGAAGCAGGCCGTAGATTTTTGGCGTGCGCTCCAGGAGACGCACCGCCCGCATGTTTTCGTCTGGGGTCAAGGAGGCCACGGCCAGCGGGCGCGAATGCCGGTGACTTTGGGCGAGAGAGTGCTGCCGCTGGACATCCGCACCAATCAAAGTCTTCCGGCATTCAGCAACTGCTCTCTTGACGATGATCCTGGAAACGGTGATCCGGATTCGGGCGATCCCGAGGGGCAGAGCAACCTTTACCTTTTCTGGGAAACCGATTCGATCATCGAGACGGCTTCCAGGTGGGAAGTCACCCTCGGCCTCATCGAAAAAGCGCCGAAAAATTTCTGCACAGTCGATGTCACGCCGCGCAGGCTGCGGTCTTTCAAGCTCTCACCCGGTTGTGAGGTGAGCTGGCGTGTAACCTCAGTGGAAACAGGAAAAACTCTCGCAAGCGGAACCGCTCAAGCCGACCGCTTCGGTCTCGTTACGATCGCACGGGTTCCCGTGAGCAAGAAAAGGGTGAGGCTTGCTGTACGCAATATCTCGAAATGAACCGGGAGGTGTATGCAAAAGACCTATCAGCGCGCCGGATGCCCCTTCCCGGGGCCCGTTGCGTACTCTAAGCTCCTTACGTAGACTATACCTGCTTGCGGTAAGCAGCAAAGCCTTCGGCAGAAGTCACCCATGCCTTTCGGATTAGGAAAAAACAGAGGAAAAAGGAAAGGAAGCAACGGTATGTTTACAAAGAAGATTTGCCCGCGGACACTACGGGTTCTCTTCTCTGCGCTTTGTGTACTTTCTTTTCAGCTTCAGGCCGGCGAAAGCACGATCCGCCCGGTCCACCTGCGCTGCGAATACCGTGTCTCCCCGCACGGAATCGACGAGCTGCACCCCCGCTTAAGCTGGATCCTGCACCCTTCCTCCCCGTCGGCCCGTAACGAGAGGCAAACCGCATACCATATCCTTGTTGCAACAAGCCCGCTTAAGCTCCAAGAGGGAATAGGAGATCTTTGGGACACAGGTGTAGTCGAAAGCGACGATTCGGTGCATGTGGTTTACAACGGGAAACCCCTTTCTTCCGGCCTGCGGTGCTGGTGGAAGGTACGCGTGCGCGACGGAGCGGGACGCTGGTCTCCTTGGAGCGAAACAGCCTTTTGGTCAATGGGGCTCCTTAAGCCCGAGGACTGGCACGGGAAATGGATCGGCCTTAAGAGCGAAATCCCCCAACAGCCTTCTCCTCTTTCAAAAGCTTCATGGATTTGGTTTCCGGAGAAATTGAAGGCTCCCCAGGCGCCTCCCGGAGACCGCTTTTTCCGCTTGACTTTCAACGTGCCGGAGAACCGAGAGGCGAGGCGTGCCGAGTTTTACGTTACAGCCGACAACAGTTTCAATCTTTTCGTCAACGGCAAGCCTTGCGGCAAGGGGAGCTCCTTTATGCAGCTTTATGCTTTCGACATCGCCGTGCACCTCCACCCGGGCCGCAACGTGTTGGCTCTGAAAGCAAGTAATGCAGGCGAGAAACCCAATCCCGCAGGACTCATCTGCGTTCTGAAGA